>JABMQM010000291.1 GCA_013203195.1 Desulfobacteraceae bacterium
AATGCATTGTGATACTCTAGGATTACAAAAAAATGAGGATGGTGGACATACATGGGGATAATGGCGCCAGTTGCTCGATTTATACTAAAAGAGCACAAAAGAAAGCCTATCGTTGGTCGGGCGGCTTTCATTGGAAGGCAAACGATTCCTGCGCCTGGTATTTATGAACCCGGCCACCGAGATGGACCACATCAAGGCGCTGATAGAGCAGATACAACACCTAGTTAGTTTCCATCCATAAATGGCTATTTTTCCGATGAGCGGCGTTCTCTCTCCGAGCCGGAGGCGAACGCTGTATAAAATCGCGAAGCGATTTTATAACTTGATGTAGACTGCCCAAACTGTTAACAATAAAAGTCAACAATACATCTAGTATTGATATCCACATTAATCCGCTGGAACATGAAAAAAACTCTGGTAAAATTGATTTTGCTTTTGATCCTTTTTAGCCTGATTGCATCGTGCACCTACTCACAATCAATGCGGGCTGAAACCGATCAAGGGGCCGACCCGCTGTCTTTAATGGTCAATTCTACCGGGGGCCCTTAAATCATCTCTCTGCCGTCAGGTACGGCGAATGCCCCATGTATCCATCGGACTCCGAATACAGCCTGCAAAGCATTAAAAAACACGGTATGTTGGCAGGGTGGGTAATGTCAATGGACCGCTTAATGCGCTGCGGCCGCGATGAGACAAGATTATCACCGGAGGTCTTTGTTAACGGCAAATGGAAAACCTATGATCCGGTGGAAAAAAACGACTTCTGGTGGAGTGATAAATAGTGACCATCGTTTCCGGAAACTTACATCTCAGATGTCGCGAGCAATCACTTATTAGGGAAACATGGACAGGTCTGAAGCTTTATTTGGAAAATGGGTGGTAGGGAACCGATGGTGGATTATTGTCGTCACCGTGGTGACGGTTTGTTGAGTTCAAGCGCTGCCTGCAATCGCTCTTTGTCATGCACCGGGTGCATCACTCGGTAATTATTCGCGAGACCAACAGCAATTTCGGTTTTAATTTCCCCCTGGTGGGACAGATTGTTCGACACCTACTGGGACCAACCTATTGTCGGACATACCGATATGACAATTGGCTTCTCCCAATTCAGAGACGTAAAGCAGGTAATGCTGCCGCAGTTATAGTTGCAGCCATTCACCGGTAAGGAGGGGCGTTGTTCCATGAAATATATTGGCAGGAACCCGGAAATTTTAATCAAACAAAAGCAGAAAATGAGGACGGTATGACAATCAGGTCAAAAATTGAAAAACCGCTTTTGAATTTTGATGAGATTTATATGCCGCGTCGCCAGTTTGTCAAAGGAATGGCAATGGGTGGGGCGCTGCTCGGGCTGGGGCTATTTCCCGCGCGCCTGTTGGCGACAGCCGATTCTCCTTCGGGACAGCCAACTCTGCGTAGCAAACGATTTGACCTGACCATCGCTCCACAGGCGGTCAATTTTACGGGCAGGGAACGTGTGGCCACGGCAGTGAACGGTCTGGTTCCGGGACCGGTTCTGCGTTGGCGGGAAGGCGACCGGGTAACCCTGAATGTAACCAACCATCTTGCGGAGTCGAGCTCGATCCATTGGCATGGGATTATTCTGCCGGCCCCGATGGATGGTGTCCCTGATATCAGTTTCAAGGGGATCGATCCCGGCGAAACCTTCCGTTATCAATTTGAGGTCAGGCAGAGTGGGACTTTCTGGTATCATAGCCACTCCGCCTTTCAGGAGCAGACCGGGCTGTACGGACCGGTCATTATCGATCCCCTGGAACCTGAACCATTCAGCTACGACCGTGATTACGTCATCATGTTGTCGGACTGGTCGGATGAAGAACCGGCTGATATTTATGCGAAACTGAAAAAAATGAGCGGCTATTATAACTTTGTCGAGCGGACAATCAGTGACCTGGCGCGCGATATCCAACGGAAAGGTGTGGCCCGTACCTGGGCGGAACGCAGCATGTGGAACCGGATGCGCATGAGCGACCGTGACCTTTCAGATGTTACCGGATACACCTACACCTTTCTGATGAACGGGCAGACCCCGACCGACGGCTGGACCGGCCTGTTCAAACGTGGCGAGAAGGTGCGACTGCGCATTATAAACGGCTCGGCGATGAGCTTTTTCGATGTACGCATCCCAGGGCTTAAGATGACCGTTGTCGCAGCCGACGGCCAGAATATCGAGCCGGTTTCGGTTGATGAATTCCGGATCGGGGTTGCTGAAACCTACGACGTGATCGTGACACCAAAGGATGACCGGGCCTATTGCATTTTTGCCCAGGCCCTTGACCGGACCGGCTATGCGCGCGGCACCCTGACCCCTGATCCGGCCTTGACCGTGGCGGTGCCGGAATTTGACCCTTACCCGATCTTAAGTCACCAGGATATGGGTATGGATATGAGCACTATGTCCGGCGGGATAGGGGACTTGGGCGGAATGTCGAAAATGAAAGGGATGTCCGGCATGGACTCCGGCGGACAAAATATGGCCGGCATGGCGGGCGGGATGATTATACCCGGCCCGACAGTTCACGGCAGCAATGCCGAGATTGTACATACTGCCACGGAATTCGGTCCGCATGTAGATGCTCGGGCACAGAGCCCTCGGTCCCGGCTTGATGATCCCGGCGTCGGGCTGCGCAACAACGGCCGCCGGGTGCTCAGCTATGCAGATCTGCGCAACCTCTATCCCACTCCCGATCCACGTGAACCGGAACGGGAGATTCAACTGCATCTGACCGGCAATATGGCCCGTTATATGTGGTCGATCAACGGGGTCAAATATGCTGATGCTGAACCGTTGCGATTCAAATACGGTGAACGGCTGCGAATTACCTTGGTCAACGATACGATGATGAACCACCCTATGCACCTGCATGGCATGTGGAGTGATCTGGAAACCGGTGATAACCGGCGAATCCCGCGCAAACATACGGTGATTGTCCAGCCTGGAGCAAAGATAAGCTATTTGGTAACTGCCGATGCCATGGGCGGCTGGGCATATCATTGCCATCTGCTCTATCACATGCTGGCAATGTTCCGTAAAGTTGTTGTGAGCTAAGGAGGGTCAGACCATGAAAAATCTTGTAGTGCTGCTATTTTTTCTAATTGCACCAAGTTTAGCTTTTGCCGGTGGGATGAATGATGATCCATTGCTGGCCATGCTGGTCGTTGATCAACTCGAGATCCGTAACAACGACGGGAGCGACCCTCTGGTCTGGGACGCCGAAGGCTGGATCGGCAAGGATCGGCATAAACTCTGGATCAAGACTGAAGGCGAGTACGTCAACAGCCGAGTTGAAGAAGTGGAGCTGCAGGCGCTGTACAGTCGTGCTGTCGCGCCATTCTGGGACCTGCAGCTTGGCTGGCGGCGCAATATCCGTCCCGCCCCGAATCGTGACTGGCTTGCCTTTGGAGTGAAAGGTCTGGCCCCTTATTTCTTCGATATTGATGCGGCGCTGTTTGTTGGCGATGCGGGCCGCACCTCGGCACGCCTGCAGGTTGAATATGAAATCATGCTTACTCAGCGGCTCGTTCTGGTCCCTGACATCGAGCTGAATCTGTACGGTAAGGATGATTCGGCTACCGGGATCGGCTCAGGGCTATCAAATATCGAAGCCGGTTTGCGGTTGCGTTATGAAATTCGCCGTGAATTTGCCCCCTACATCGGTCTGAACTGGACCAAATTGTATGGCGACACTGCTGATTTTGCCCGTGCGGAGGCAACGGATACTGATGATCTTCAGTTTGTTTTTGGGGTCCGCACCTGGTTTTAGTGCCTTGGAAATTGATTTCCTGTTTTTTTTCACAGAAAAAATTAATGGACAGGGAGTGCAAATGTCATCAGTATCTAAAATATCTATCGGTGTTGCGTTGCTGTGTCTTATCCTGGCGGCAATATATATGCTGCGTCCCCCTGGTGAAACACAAATCCAGCAAATGGAATCTGCCGTTATTGTTCCGAAGGTATGGATGGACAGCGGTAAGTTGCCTGGGATTACTTGGGTGGATGATATTCACCCGATCTTTGTCAGAAACAAGTGCGGAGACTGCCATACACGTGGGCAGGAAGACAGTGTGGAAGGGTTGACGGAATTTGCTTTGGGTATGATCGACCCTGACGATGCGTCCAACCCTTTTTATAGTTATCACGAACTCGTCTATCGCGAAGGCAAACCATATAAAATGACCGGAGAGATCCTGCGTGACGGGCAATGCTGCTGGCCCAAGGGGTTCCCCGCAGATCAGCAACGACGCATCTGGCTTGGTCACCCTGAGTATAGCGCCCTGTTACGCAAGCTGGAGCGCGATTATTACGACTGGAACAAACCTCCCCGTTTCCTTGGAGAAGGTCTGCGACTCCAGTGGGGTCTGCCCATGCCATTATGGCAGGAAAAAAATGATCATTCTGAAAATGATGCTCCAGCCGTACCGGATGACCATCATGGGGGCCAGCAGGGAACACATGAAAAATCTGTTTATTCCATTTCTTTGCCGGGTCGAATGGCCTTTAGAGCATCACTCTGGTTGGGGATAGAACATGACAAGCTCATGGCATTACCGCCTCGCATACCTGCGCAGGACCTGGTGATGTTGCGCTACTGGATTGCGAACACACTCCAGCTGCAAAATGGAGAGTCGGGTATTAATGTCCGAGTGGTGAATCAGGAGAATTTGGCTGTGGCTGGTGAGGAGATTATCCTGGTCGGGAATTACAATCCTCCGGACCAACAGGAAATAAAAGAATCCTTTACTATGAAGACGGACGAAGCCGGCCAGGCGAGGCTGAACTTTAAAGCCACAAGTGTTGTTTCAAAATTATGGTATGTCGGATTGCACGGAGATAATATGAAAGATTTTGAAAAAATTGCTGTTGACCAGGGTATTGTCAAAAAGATTACAATTAAACGATGAAAATTGCCATAACCCGTTTATGAGACACACTCTCCTGCGCTTGTCACAGCAAGAGAATCAGACATCGCATACCGGCCAGACAAAAAATACATTATGAGCACGACATTACTGCTTGCCAATCTTGTCCTGATAGCTTCAGAAGGCGTGAGCTTCACGCTGGAAGCTGCTTTAGCCAAAGCAACAGAACCCTCTGACTTTGAAACAGACTGATTATTTCGCGATATGGATATCATCAGAACCTTCTTGGCCTAATTGCGGCGAGACACTATCTGTTTGCTATTCTCTGCCCAGGCTCTCATTCCACCTTTAAAGTGGATCACGCGGGTATAACCCATTTGTGTCAGTTTTTCAGCGGCGATATAACCCATATGCCCCGCCATGCAGTATACTATGATCCTGGCATCCTTGTTGTTGGGGAGTCTGTTTTTGTGCTGATCGATGGCATTAAAAGGGATCAAAAGGTCAGTTCCGGCAATCTCACCTTGATAGGGAATATGAACATTGATGAGAGTGAAATCTTTCTGATCCATTAATTTTTCGAATTGATATACGTAGATGTTTTTATACGCTTGCTTATCCATGGACCAGGCATTAGGAGTGATATATCCCGAGAGTCCTATAGCCAATAGTAACATTACAAAGCCAAACCAGTAATTGGTTTTTCTCATTTACTTCCTCCTTCATTAAACCCTATTTCTTTTAGGTATTAGCTTGCCCCAGATACAGTCGCAAATGCTTGAGTTTCGGAAAGAACATGGGAACGCTTTGCATGTATGTTCGGTAGGCATCCCCGAATTTCGATATCATAGCTTTTTCCTCTTTGCGGGCCAGGTGGTAATAAGACCAGACAATGACGGGAAAGAAAAGTAAGGTTAGGACCGTCGGCCAGTGAATCAACTGCCCGAAGAGAGCGATAAAGATGCCGGTATACTGGGGATGTCGCACATATTTGTAAATGCCGTCAGTTGCCAGTTCATCCTCCTCTTGAGCCCTGAATACCAAACGCCACCCTCTAGCCATCAGCATTAACCCAGCTATAATGAAAGTAAAACCGATATACATTTCTATCATAGCACCTGTATCATCCAGGCCCAGCAGAGTCCCCCAGAGATGACCTTTTGTATGAAGCCAGGGGATGTCTATCCCCAACAAAGATGTCAGAATATATATTGTTAGCGGAAAACCGTACATTTCCGCATAAAGCGCGATGATAAAGGCTTGAACCAGCCCGGCATTGCGCCACTCTTTCATACTTTTAGGGGCCAAGCATGAGTATAGAATCCAGGAAGCGAGAACTATCATAATTATCATTGCGTTCCATTGTCCCCCTAATTGTAAGTCTTCAAGATGCATAGTCCTTTTCTCCTAATAAATCCGAACTTCAATAAAACAATTTAAACAATGAGCAATCTTTATGCCAAAAGTAATATACAATCACCAATAACTTCATAACATTCCGAATAAACATACAATGCTGGAGTTTATTTGCTTTGCTTAAAAGTTCAAATATTTATTTCCTGTTGCAGTAAATAAAAAACTGGATACTAATTATCCATCTTTAGAGACTTTCCTTCGTAAAGACCGGATACATTTTACCCATCTCCATGTCTGTTTTTGCGAGAAAGACGAACTTCGATTAATTGTTAACCCAAGCAAATCACATAAAATTGAATAGTTATCTGTGCTTGACCGGTGCTTGGCACAGCGCTTGCAATACCTCTATGCGACACTTTAAACAAAATGAAAAACGAGGTTTATCTATGACAATATTTACAATGAATTTAATAATTACACTATTGGTCACTTGTGCAACTTATCAAACCGATGTCTTAATGCTGCCTGAGAAAATCGGATTGGAGGTAAATTATGAGAGAAAAAAATCATAGCGATAAAAAAGAGAATTCTTCAGCGGGCTGTTGCGGAACATCAGGAAACTTGCATAAGAAAACTTCTGATAATTCCATGCAGCCAGATGAAGACGGAACTAATAAAACTGTTTCTTTTTTTGTTAAAGGTATGACTTGTATGTCTTGTGTCCGCCAGATTGAAGCGGCACTGTCGGAATGTCCCGGTGTTGGTGATGCTGTTGTAGACCTGGCTGAACAGAAAGCCACGGTCAGTTTTAACCCGGTAAAGACCAGCCTGGATAATCTGAAGGCGGTTGTGGAAACTGCCGGTTACAGAGTTGTCGAAAACAAGTCAGACAGCTTGGATAAGACAACAAGCCGGTCTGGGCTGCTTTTCAAACAGGTTTTCAGCCCGCCCCCATTGATGATCGGGGCGGCGGCGGCCATCGCTGTCGTCGGGTTCTATTTGGGACTGATTACCCTGGTTTCCGACTGGTATAACGCCAGAATGCAGTTTGAGGAGTATCGGTGGTGGATTCTTGCCCTTGCGGCCGGTCTGGGCGTGCAGGCCACCTTGTATTCTTTTCTCCGCATACGACTGAACGGAAAAAATGTTAAGTCAGCCAAATCGAGCCTGGCCGCTTCCGGCGGAATGTCAACGGCATCCATGGCGGCCTGCTGCGCTCACTACCTGGTGGCTTTTTTACCGGCGCTGGGCCTTCCCTTTTTATCAGCGGCCGCGGCCGGTCTGGCAGAATACCAGACACAGCTCTTTTTGCTGGGTGTGCTTTCCAATTTGTTTGGAATCGGTGTCATGCTGCGAGTCATGCAGAAAAATGGAATAATACCGGCCGGAGTCCTGTCAAGCTATGCGACTTTTGGTCTCCGACGGGAAAATCAATAAAGAATAAAGGAAATATCAATTATGAAAACAACTATAAGACTTCTTCTGCCATCAGGGTTGGCAGTTGTAAATCTGATAATCATGAGAGGAGGTTCATCATGAGACGCATAAAACTATTACTTTTAGGATTTGTAACTTCGCTTCTTTCCGGTTTCATACTTTTCTCCCCAAGCTATGCCCTGGCAGAGTCGGGAAGATATAGCGACTGGCATATGGGCCCCGGAATGATGGGTTCTTGGGGAATGGGAGGATTCGGTATGATTTTTATGATGATCTTTTGGGTTCTGGCGATTGTGGGACTGGTCTTTCTCATTAAATGGCTGGTCCAGGGCACAATAGGACAAAAGGGAAAAGTAGATGACAACAGTTCCAATGCCATTGATATCCTCAAGAAACGTTACGCCAGCGGCGAAATAGATAAGGCGGAATTTGAATCCAGAAAACGTGACCTGGCAGATTAACTATATCCCTAAATGATAAATTTATTTTCAAAGAGTAAGTCAAAGAAACAGACGGATTTAATTTTACCCATACCCAAACAAATAAAAAGCTGGCGCAGAGCCAATCGGAAAATGGCATGGGGCATCCCGGCGGTCGAATTTAATCGGATTGAGGCGCCCCCCAAACTAACAGACGATGATAGACGTGACGGATTTATCGGGGTTATCCTTTCCTACGGCTTTGGTGACGACGGATGTGGTAATGCCGATTCGGTACTCTCAGGCAGATTGGCCTGGGAATATACCTGTAAGCGCAAGAGGGGCAGGACATGGCAGTGTGAGTATGTTCACTTTGATAAGAAGGACCATTTCCGGTTACGCCCGGGAGCGCCGCCCAGACCCAAAAGTTTCTACTACTTAAAATTCCAGCCGGGTAATAAACACCAAGTATTGACAGTATCACAATTTCTTAAAATGCTTAAAGAAGATACCGGCTGCGGGCCGGAAGGGATTCAGTTTTTAGCTATTACACATAGCCATTTCGCGGGCATGATGAATGCAAGGAAAATCCCTTTTATGGCATTTGCAGATTATGACGTAGCTCCTCACGGATTCAATGATTTCTACGATGCCCTGCAAATGTTCTGCAGCCAAGGTATTCTGGGGCTGGGCATCGGGAATGTGGATTGTAATTACCCCCTCTTTGGAATCCCCACCCTGCGCTTCTAACACGACGATTATCACTTGACTCCCATATAGAGCTTCCAGCTATTCATTATAAAATCAAGTTATTTCATCCAATTTGCTTCTCAATAATTTTTCAATATCTTTAACATCTTTGGGACGGTTATCAGTATAGGGGATAACAAAAGATACGGCGGAAAGGGATTGAAGAGCATTGGCAATTTCCCAAACCGGTTTTTCCACTTTTTGAGACACCTGTTGTCCCTTTTTTTTGCGGGTTTCAATCCAGTGCATGATTTCTGCGTTGCGAACGGCGATGTGTTCAGCCAGAATTCCGGTTAAACGCTGCATCGACTTTAAAACGGCTTCTGTATTTTCACTTTGAACTTTAATCGAATTTGCAAGGAGGACAGCCTTTTTCTGCCTGGCCCATATAACATACATCGCTAGCGTAGACATACCATAGATTACCATCATCGGTGTCATAGGAACTGAAAAAACGCTGCTTACAAAGTTACCTTGCCAATTTAGATGAAAAGACTCGTTTATCAGGTAATGGTCAAGAAGCATTGTTATCGTATGAATAAGCGCACCGCCGATAAAAAAGAAAATGACAGCTTTACCCAACCGCAAGAACATCGGTATGATCCGTTTTTGCTGAAATCGCATGTTACCCTCCATAATGATAGTAGTTAATCGATTGGTTAATCAAATGACATTGATGATGAAGTCGGAACTTTTTCCTTGATGAACTCGAAGATCCGGGAGACATCGCTGCTTGTCACAGCGTGGTCACTTCTTCAGTGAGTACACCGGCGTGTCGTTATTTTAATCCTTATGTGTTCTATGAGCAATATGTGTGCCACATTATGGTTGAAATCATTTAACCTAATAATATTACATGTGTTATTTAATTCCGCGATCAATGTTAGGGCTATATTCCAGGGAAAAGTAGCGAGATGTGGATACAAATTATCCAAAATTCTTTATGGATAGGTATCCAATTGGATAAGAAGTATTCGACTCAAGGTTCTTTACGCAATATCATTACTACAGACCTCGTAAAAACTATTTTATTATTGACAGCAATCCCTTTGTATTTCGGGTTTTGCTCGAAAATTGGGCATCAGGTCGGTCTGGGTTATGAGGTTCAGGGTTCACGGTTCAGGGTTAATTGCTTCGCGGTTTTTCTCATTACCATTGATTCCATTTCGTTTTGATGTTTGTCTTGAAGAGAAAGAAGATAACTCAGATGGAATCATCGCAATTGAAATACTTGTTTTGCTCCTTGCTTGGGTTTGTTATCTGAAAATGTATAGAGTTTTGTATTCTACACAGGGATCTGCTTATCACTTTTCATCTTGAAATAAGAAAAAAGGAATTCTGCTGCGCAGACCCCAACCAAGGAATTCCGCTGGGCCAGCCCTGTTGTTTATGCAACATCAGGGTTAACTTTCGGCCTCCGAGCACCAAGCAATCTGGCGGAAAACAGAATAAACATGGAAAAATAAAGTAAGGCGCCCAGAGTCATAGCATATGAAAAGCCGAAACTGATGGACAATGCAATGGATAGTGTCGAGCCCAGCACAGAGCCAATTCCATTGACGGCCCACATTCTGGGAACATAATTTTCCAGGCCGAGCTCGCTCAACAACCTCATCCCCAGCGGAAAAGGCATCCCCATAAAAAACCCCAATGGCACTAATAGAAGCAAAGATACCAATATCCTGACCCAAAAACCGGCGCCCAGAAAAAAAACAAGAGATTGGTTTAGAAACAGGGTATATATAACGACAATCAAGCTCACCATGAACGCGGCAAGCCTAAGTTTAATCGTTGTTCTTTGTTTCCACAAAACGCCGCTGATCCAGCTGCCGACCCCGGCACCGATCAAGAGAGAAAATAGCAGCATAGCCACGGCAAAGACCGGCTGCCCCAAAAATAGAATGAATTTCTGGATGAGTGGAATTTCAATCAGCATAAATCCGATCCCCAGAAAGGAAAACAACAGGAGAAAAAGGGTATTGTTCCAAGGGGTCTCATCTTTAATTATGTATGCCGGTCTGATCAACCACACCCATATAATGGCCATGATTGAGAATATAAGCAGGAAAGTGATAACAGGAGGCAATCCGATATCGAATTTATAAAAAAAAGGATCATTGTCCGAAACTGATCTTAGATCGAAATCAGCGACTTCAATAAATTCATCCGGGGTTACCATATCCTGGGATATTAGATACAAAGCCTGGTTTAACATTGGGTGTTCCTCATATATCCCTTCGCCTAATGGTATGGTATGCGTTGCCTGTTCGGTAAATGGAATAAAAGAGGAAAG
This sequence comes from Desulfobacteraceae bacterium, assembly GCA_013203195.1. Lineage (GTDB taxonomy): Bacteria > Desulfobacterota > Desulfobacteria > Desulfobacterales > UBA11574 > Desulfatibia_A. Next base: position 11,137 of record JABMQM010000291.1, read on the forward strand.
GGTCGAATAATCAAATTCGTGCATGCCAAGATGGACATTTTGGGCTTCTTGCAGGGTTAGCGATGATTTCTTCAATACAAATACCGGAAACGTTTCAGGGCCCAGAGTATAGATGTGCTTCATCGCGGCAGAGGGACGGATACCTCTTTTGCCAAGGGCCGACAAACTGGTAAATACGAGACGAAGAATCTCGATATCATGGTGGGCCACCACAATCAGTCGTCCATTGGTCTTGAGGCGGTCGAGATAGTCGTTGATCGAGTCAGAAGTAAAAAGGAAATTTTCAGTAAGAGCAAACCCTTCAGGACTCCGACTGGTTTTTGTAACTGGAATGCTCAACATGATGATATCATATTTTTCTTTTGTAGCCCGGATGAAATTTCTCCCTTCTTCAACAACCACCTTTACTCCCGGGAATCCATTGTATATTCCCCCGTTGAAATCAGAATATTTTTTCATCAAATCCACCAGGTCTTTATTGACTTCCACCGCCGTGATCTCTTTGACCCCGCCCAAAAGTGAGATGAGCACTTCCCTTCCCCCTCCGGGTCCGATAATCAATATCTTCTCCTTTTCCTTTTCCGATAACAGCTTGAGGGGAAAATATCCCGCAAAATCGACAAATTCGGGGATTTCCAAACTGCTTGGATTGCCATCAAAGCGGTACATGGCACTGCCTGCAGTACCATCTATAAAAAAAACCATTTCGTCGGGGTATTCTTCGTCTGCAATCAGGTCGGTTCTTCCGAAGGCACTCCAGCGGGACTCTACAACCTTTGCTTTTCTTGTCGGATGTCCCAACATATGAGCCATTTCTTTGAGGGCTCCTTTTGTTAATGGAATTGTACCGAGAAAATTACTGGAATAGTTGAGAATGAATATCGCAATAAAAGCCCCCATCAAGAAAAGTAAAGCCATTTTCTTCAAATTTGTTAAGGATTCCTTAATCATGAAAAGAGCGGCCGGCAGAGATGCGATCACGGCTACAAGCAACATAACGTTAATCCCGCCGAGTTTAAGCACTACAATGATTAAAAATGCACCAATGGATGCGCCGATCAGATCGGCCGCATAAATCTTAGAACTCTGGTCCGGAAACAGGCGAAAAGCAGCGGTAAGGAAGATCCCGCCAAAGAAGAAAGGAACAAAGGCTAATAGAGCAGCTATATATATATGCTGAAAGATAGATACTTTAGTAACGAAAATGGTCATCATCAGGATTGAAAGCGCCATTAATCCTGAAGAGATGGGCAAAAGATTGTAAAACGGCTTGAGATCCGGATTTGATATAATCCCGACCCGTTTATGGACATAAATTCCCCCACACCCCAACCCCAAAACAGCAAGCGAGAGAACTAAGAACACATAGTGGGATTCGAACATCACAGAAAACATGCGGGTCAGTCCGATCTCCAGCATCATTATGGCAAGAGAGACGAGGGTCACATTGAAATAAAAAACCTTGCCCCCATGCCAGTTTTCGCGTTGAGTCACAGGCTCCATTATTTTTACACCTTCACGTGTATTATTAAGCTCCAATTGTTTGAGCCCTTTGTCTTATTTCAGATGGAGGACAAAAACCGGCCGTGAGAAAAAACACCTGATTTTTTGCCGCATTACGAATTGATGGCTAAGTAAAAAGGTTCATATACAACGCGTATTATTTTTTCAGGAACGAG
>JABMQM010000292.1 GCA_013203195.1 Desulfobacteraceae bacterium
ACAAAGGATCATATAAAGAGACAGAACCGTCCCATTTAGCAAATCTAATAATCGCTGCCGCGACAGTTTCCTGCATAGGCGCCGAGACGGTCTCTTCTCTGTATCCTCTCCTGTGAAGCGCGCCTCCCGAGGTATCGAGGCTTATTCCTGCCTTGTCATGCCTGATATGAAGGTTTAGCAGGATATCAGGATTCCTTATAGACACATCAGGGCGCTTACCGGTTTTTTCCATAAAATAATCGGCAACAGCATCTTTAAGGCGCAGAGAAGCGAACTTTGAATGCGAAATAGTACTGTCGGAAACATTTCCTGACACAGCAAATGTAGAGCCCTTAGCAAAAAAATCTTCCCACTTTACCTGTTTTGCCTTCTTGTACAACATATCGGTATCATTGCAATTGAATGCTATTAACGGCGCAAGGCACCTTGAAACAAGCCTTGTCAAATAATTAATTCGATACAGGGTTGCTTTGTCTGCCCTAAAATGAATTCCGCGAAAGTCAAGAGTAATGTCTTGTGCGCCGAGTTCGGCCAGCTCTTCCGCACCTGCTTCTTTGACACCTTCAGCTATCCGGGCAAAATAACGGAAATCCTGCTGATACTTATATGCTGCCGCCCGCCGCTTCTCTTTTCTACGTTTAATCACCATATTGCTTGATACCCTTACACATTTTTGTCAAAAAGTGCAAACGCACTCTCTTTATCCAAATCTATCGTCTGTTAAAGCAAAATGGCGACCAGACAGCTTTGGATAGATGGCCTTATTCAGGGGTTGACAAACTCGAATTTATTCCCATTATATTTCAAACTTTTACTTTTATAAGAATACTTTCAGGAGAAGCTATGAACACCAAAAAAGAAACCCATCAGTTTAAGACCGAGGTGCAGCAACTATTAAAAATTATAATTAATTCGCTTTACTCCAACAAAGAAATATTTTTAAGGGAGTTGATCTCCAACGCTTCGGACGCCATTGACAAACTTCGTTTCAAAGCTCAGTTAGAGCCTGAACTTCTTGGCGATGACACCGAGTTCAAAATTAAGCTGACCTACGATGGAATAAAGCAAACCATTGAAATATCAGACAACGGCATTGGCATGACCCATGATGAGGTCATGGAAAACATCGGGACCATTGCAAAAAGCGGTACCAGTGCCTTTCTGGAAACCTTTGAACAATTAAACCAGAACAACACACTGACGCCGGAATTGATCGGACAGTTTGGCGTTGGATTCTACAGTGCGTTCATTGTCGCTGAAAAAGTTACCCTGATCACGAAATCCGTAGGGTCGGAAAAGGCCGTCAAGTGGGAATCATACGGTGACGGTGCGTATACCATTGAAGAGACAAGCAAAGATTCCCGGGGAACAACCGTGGTTCTTGAGCTAAAAAAAGCAGAAAAAGACGAACAGGACTTTACCGATGAATGGACTATCCGCAATATTGTCAAAAAGCATTCTGATTTTGTCAGCTACCCTATTGTTATGGATGTTGAAAAGGATGAGCCTATACCTGAAAATGAACAAATTAAGGATAAAGAAGGCAAGACCATCGGAGCAGCAACCCGCAAGGTTATCCGGGAAGAGGCCTTAAATTCCATGAAGGCCATCTGGGCCAAAGACAAAAAAGATGTGTCCGAGGAAGAATATACAGAATTCTACAAACATATAAGTCATGACTGGAATCCTCCTTTAACGCAATTGCACATGAAATTTGAAGGCACCACCGAATACAGCGCCCTTTTGTATCTTCCTTCCAAAGCGCCTCTTGACCTGTTCAGCCATGAACGCGGGCATGGTGTCAAGCTTTACAGCAAACGCGTTTTTATCATGGACGATTGTAAAGACCTGGTACCGGAATACTTTCGATTCATTAAAGGAGTTGTGGATGCACCGGACCTCAACCTCAACATCAGCCGGGAAATCCTTCAACAGGACCGGCTCGTTATGAATATACGCATAAATCTTGTAAAGAAGATTTTTGAGCTGCTGGCCGCTATGGAAAAAGACAAGTACGAAGAATTTTACAAAGAATTCGGTTCTGTGCTCAAAGAAGGTGTTCACACGGACGCGACCAAGCGCGGCAAAATTGCAGACCTGATCAGGTACAAAACCACCAAGTCTGAAGGGGAACTGGTATCGCTAAAAGAGTATGTCGATAACATGAAACCTGATCAAAAGGATATTTATTATATTACCGGCGATAATCTTTCAACATTGATTAACAGCCCGCACCTCGAAAAACTCAAAGAGCAGGACTATGAGATTCTGTTGATGACTGAACCGATCGATGAATGGGTCGTCATGTCTTTAACCGAATATGACGGGAAAACCCTTAAAAGCGCGGAAAAAGGGGACCTTGATATTGATAAGGTCGATGATGAGAAAAATAATGACTACACACCCCTTATGGGATATATCAAATCGACTCTGCAAGACAAAATCAAAGAAGTCAAACCATCGATGCGATTGAAAAAATCTGTGGCCTGTCTGACGGGAGAAGCTGATGACATGAGCGCTTACATGGAAAAAATTTTAAAAGCCTCCGGAAAGGAAGCGCCGCAAGCAAAAAGGGTGTTGGAATTGAACGTTGATCATCCGGCGATTGACAAGATAAAAACTGTTTTTGAAAAAGACAAGAATGACCCCGCTCTAAAGGATTACTGCCATCTGCTGCTCGACATGGCCTTGATCAGCGAAGGGGGTAAGGTAGAAGACCCCTCAAGATTTTCAAAAGTGGTCGGTGATTTGATGGCTCAGGCCATAGACGGATAGGGTTCAGGGGTTCGGGGTTCAGAGGTCGTAGGTCGGAGGTCAGAGGTCAGGGTTCATAAGTGCAATGTTTTTTGCCCCGGATGGACTGTGGAAGGTTTCCTGAAAAAGATGAACATCGATGTTCAGTCTGTTCGGAGTTCAGAGGTTAACCCTGTTTCTTGAATCTCCCTTAGCGAAAATAAGGATCGTAAATCGACATTCTCTCAGTGACGCGCTTGATGTAGTCTCTTGTTTCTTGGGGCGTTTTTTGCCTCAAAAGTGAATATACCTGGTCATTGCTCATTTGCGCGATCGGATATCTATCCACAATCTTTCTGCGCATGGCAGTAGGTCCCCAGTTGTATCCGCCAATGGCGACATAATGGTTTTTCGTAGCGTCATGAATATCTCTAAAATGATTATATTTCAGTAAGGACAGATACTTGCTTCCAAGTTCGATATTATTTTCCGGGACAAAAAGATAATCCCATGAGATCAATTTGTCTTGGCCGTAAATTGATCTGTAGGCCTCACGCCCGGCATACTTGGGAATAATCTGCATAATCCCGATGGCCTTGGATCCTGAAACGGCTTTTGGATTGAAATAGGATTCGGTATGCATGACGGCAAGTATGAGCTGCGGTTTCAGGCCGAAGCGCTTGGCATTTTTTTGCACTATTGGCAGATACTTCTCGGACCGGAGACGGATATGATTAGGTACCAGGTCGATATCGACGGAGTATTTCCGCCGCTCGACTCCATCTTTGGCCTTAAAGGTTTGCGGCGCCGGCATTAATCTCGGCAACACCTCTTTTTTAATATAGTTTTTCATGT
>JABMQM010000293.1 GCA_013203195.1 Desulfobacteraceae bacterium
GAAGTCTCATTAGAGGTATTTTGATTTCTCACAGAGAACACAGAGGACACAGAGCTTTAATCTGGATTGCTGAGGGGGCAATCCAGATTAAACTTCCATCCAGCTTTCGCTGGAAGTTTAACCCGTCAGGGGTTGAGTATTGTTCTGATTTTGGATACCTGTCCCGTATTTAGCGGGATCAAAAAATCAGAATAATAAATTTATCTCTGTGAGCTCGAGCGATCTCAGCAAAGCAGAGAGAGCCCCGCTTGGCGGGACAGGCCGGGCGAGATAACCAAAGAAGAGCTTACAAAAAAATACGTAACATTATTTACGAAACAATGTACTTAGTCGCGGATAGTCTTTGATAAATTCGGGACGGTTTCGGGTTTGCCGCGTTCCATTACACGGCTTTCTCCATCGCGAGCGGTGACGTTTTCGTACACGCCGTCGTCCCGCTTAACCAGCTTGGTGAAGCCTAGATCGCGCAGTTCTCTGTTGCTTTTAGGGGTGCTGATACTGGTACGCGATATGAGTTTGCGCACCGCACCGGCGCAATCGGGGCATTTGCTCAACGCTTTGTCGTGAATCGACTGCGTTACATCAAACATTTTACCTCTGTGGCAGGGCTCTTCTATATGCTCGTATTCGTAAACCGGCATGGCAATTCCCCAAATAGGGCGGTGTGGCCACCCGCCCGCCTCGCAAACGAGAACGTTGCGGGCAAGCGTTTCATAAAATCGTAATATGCTTTTATTTTTATCATTTCAGTCGGTTATATAATTATAAAAATTAATCATAAATTGTAATATGTCAAGACTTGATGTATTCGAAATAAAATCGAATTCATCACGTTTCAGGTTTTAAGTGTCAGGTTTTAGGTTATTGTTTTACGTTTATTTGCAAACATTTAAAACGTTCTAAACTCGATGTTAGCATTTTACACATCAAATAATCTTGACTTTTAGCACTAAATATCACATATTATAAACATTCAATATCACATATTATAAACATTCAATATAACATATTTAAAGGTTAAGGGGTGATTAAAATGGCAATAAGCATTACTCAGGATATTCGTTCAATTACTGATTTGAAGAGGAATACCAATTCTGTTCTAAAACAAATCCATAAGACGAAACGGCCTGTGATTCTGACAGTGAACGGCAAAGCGGAGGCCGTACTTATGGACGCAAAGGAATATGAGAAAATTAGTAATGCCTTTAATTTGCTCAAGCTTCTTGCGCCGGCTGAAGAGGATATAAGTAACAGTAAATTTAAAGAGGCTCAAGCATTTTTTAAGGAATTTAAACGTGACAAAAAAATATAAGGTAAATTTAACTAAGCATGCGCAAAATGATTTAGAGCATATCTATTATTATATTGCGTCCAACAGCCCTGATAATGCTGTCAATTTTGTACTTCAACTTGAAGAAAAGCTTTATTCACTTAATACTTATCCTGAGCGTCATCCGTTGATACCCGAAAATGAGTTTTTCGGAACTGACTACCGTCATTTAATTTACAAAAAGTATAGAGTAATTTATAGAGTCATTGCAGGTTCAGTTTTTATTCTAAGAATTATCCATGGAGCCAAAATCTTACAGGTTTAAGCCGGCACAACGCTAACAAATCAGGTTCATCTCCAAAAGAGTTGGGGTGATCCTAAGGATTGAAGGGTTCATGAGAAATCCGGAGTAGCCTGATTTTTTTCAGGACCCCGCAAAAACGCAACCACTATCCCAAGTCCCGCAACAAAACAACCGGCCAGCATAGCAGATTGAAAAGCTGCCATGAAAAACGGTTCCATTTCCGCCCCATAGACCTTTAGTGTGAGTCCTCCGCTGCGGGCAGCAAAAATATTGTTGAAAATAATCTCGGCCAGAGCTACACCCATGACCATCCCCATATTGCGCGCCGTGGCTACAGTACCGGCAGCGATACCCCTGCGGTTCTGATAAACAGCACCCAGGACCACGGAACTGTTAGGTGAAATAAAAATAGCGGTCCCGATACCCACAAGTGCAAGACGCCAGATTACGGTCATATAAGAAGTCGCAGGGGGAAGCTGGGACAAAGAAAACAGACCCACCGCCATTACCGCCATTCCCAGTGTACAGAGTATGCGTGATCCTATACGATCAGACAACGCCCCTGAGAACGGGCTGATAAAAAAAAGAAACACAAAGGGCGTCACCATCAAATACCCGGCCTTGTCCATGGAAAATCCGGATGGGTTCACCAGGTAAAACGGCATCAGAAAAAGCATACTAAAAAGGCTCATAAAAAGGATCATGGCCGAAAGACTCGGTAAAACAAAAAGGCGAATTTTTAATAAAGATAAATCGAATATGGGATGGATTGCCCGTGCTTCGACTCTGATAAACCATATAGCGCTGGTAATCGAAACACCCATTAGAAGCCAAGTTCGCAACGATGTGTATCCCCAGTCGTGTATGCGGGTCAAAGCAATAAGTAATGAACAGAAACATGTTATCAACAAAAGCGCCCCGGTCATATCAAAAGATTCTGAGCGGGCAATGTCTCCATGGCTGCCTTTTAAAATCCAGGCAGCCCAGATCGCCGCCGCTATACCGATCGGAATATTGATATAAAAGATCACACGCCATGAAAACAGATTCAGTATCAGCCCCCCGAGGGCCGGTCCAATCGTTAATCCGGCTGCTACCACCGTACCGACCATACCAAGGGTCTTGCCCCTCTCGGAAGATGGAAAGATGTCGACCACCAGTGCCGGTGAACATGCCATTAGCATGGCTGCCCCGATCCCCTGAAAAGAGCGTGCGGCGATAAGCCAGGCCGCACTGCGGGCCACCCCGCAAAAAAGAGATCCCACAGCAAAGATAAAAAACCCGCGGCAATATACCCAGCGCCTGCCTTTAATGTCGCTCAGGCGCCCGAAAGCCAGCAAGAGCGACGATACTGTCAGCAAATAGGCCATAAGCACCCAGCCTACGGTTGCCAGCGGCACCTGAAAATCCTGCATTATGGCCGGCAGAGCGATGTTGACGATACTGGCGTCAAGGGTCGACATGAAGACACCAATGCCCACCAATGTAAAGACAAGCCATTTGTTAGGATTGGAATCAGGTATTTTTATAACAGTTTCCAAAGTTCTTATGCCCGCATTTCTCATAAAAAATTCGGGTAAGTTCCGTTGAATACGTCAATAACTACCACATCAAAAGTGCTTTTTATACCTTAATGCAATTGGTGCAAGTTTCATACCTTACTTGACTATCTTTCTTTATAAATATATTTCTCAAGCGTGTCTCTCATGAAACGAAAAAAAACGCTTATTCAGGCAAAATTAGAGCGTCATATTCTGCATGGACTGCTTTGTGAATGGGAAACAGCCCGTTGGGTTTTATCTTCAGATCACAGGAAGATGCTAACTAAGCCCCTGTTCAGCCTCAATAAGATGCAAAACCTGGGTTATTGGTCTCGCCCAAAACGCGAAATTTGCCTGAATCGGCAATTTGTGCTCAATCATCCCTGGGACGCAGTTCGCGAGGTACTTTTACATGAAATGGCGCATCAGTTCGCTGATCAGGTTTTAGGTGCCCATAACGAAACGCCGCACGGCACCAAATTCCGCGAGGCCTGCCGCCTTCTGCGGGCCAACCCAAAAGCTTCGGGAAATTACAGACCGCTGTGGGAGCAAATCGAGCACGACTCCCCGGCTGCCGAAGATAAAATCATGCTTCGGATTAAAAAACTGATGGCCCTTGCTGAAAGCCGGAATCACCATGAAGCCGAAGCAGCTATGGCCAAAGCCCATGAACTCATCTCCAAATACAATATCGAGCTTTTATCCCATAATGAAAACCGCAAATTTATCAGCGTGTTCGTGGGCCGGCCGGCATTGCGCCATCCTCGCGAAGATTATCATCTTGCGGCTTTAATACTCGATTTTTATTTTGTCAAAGGGATCTGGGTGCCTGCATATGTCCTGGAAAAAGGCAAAATGGGACGCGTGCTGGAAATCTCAGGAACCATGCATAATATTAAAATAGCCGGCTATATCCATGATTTTATCCGGCACTTTATCGATTCTCAATGGCGCGACTACAATCAAGACAAAGGCCTGAACCGCTACCGCAAAACCGATTTTGCCGTCGGTATTATCGAAGGCTTTCGCTCCAAGCTCGAATCGCAAAAAATCAAAAATATCAAGAGCAAATCCGCACTAATGAAGATAGAAGACCCCCTGCTGACACAATATATCGACTATAAATATCCGCATACCACCAACTTCGCGAGGAAGGTTTCGAACCAGGATGACAACATCTTGGAAGACGGAATGAAAGTCGGCAAAAAAATGGTGATTTCAAAAGGGATAACCGCAAAAAAGAAAAGTGAAAGACTTCTCCCCGCTAATTAGCTGATAAATTCTTCATGAGAAGTGCGGGTTAATTGAGGGAACGAACAGGCAAGATGAATGCTCTGTCGCTTTTCTTCTGGTGATTAATGGTGCCTGAATACAGCAGGACCGTATATGTATCCAGAGGGCCCTTTTTGCTTTTGGTATGCTTACTACTATATGTAAATTCCGTTTGGGTCCAGTAGGGCATGTGTCCGATGATGTTTTCAAAGGGGTTGGGTTCAACCAAAGCCGGGTTCTTCTTGTTGCTATCTATTATGCTTCTCCATTCTTCCTTGGTGGGAAGCCGCCAATCGCTGTGGCCCCCGAGCTTGAATTTTTCGCATTTATTCTTGGCTTCGGCCCAGGTGGCCGCGGAAAAAAAATCTAATCTCCAGCCGTTTTTTATCCACATCAAGTTTGTGGTTGTATCCGTGACCGTACCATCCATGTTATCTACAAACCTACTTATAACCGGCGGGATTTGAGATGCTCGCTCTGCCTGGGGTTTTGCAGGCGCGCTGATCTTGGCAGAACTTATTTTGTTTTGAAGTTCACCCTTTTCGTTAAAACGATGAATGCCAAAATAACCAACTGCTCCGATTTTGTTCAATTTTTCCCAAAAGGCAACAGCATCGTCTATTTTATCATATCTCCCCAGATATACTCTGTAATATAGACCTTTGCCCGGGACGTCGGTTTTCTTCCAAAAAACCATTTTACCTTTTTCTTGGAGCGAATTTACCTGCCGGTTCGCATTTTCAAGATTTTTGAAAGAGGAAAAATGAATACTGTAGTAATATTGCTGGGCACCGTCAGCAGCAGCAGCAAAAATTAGTACTGTCGATACAATTGCGAAAATAACTGTTTTAAATATCTTGGTGTTTTTTCGCGTCCTTCGCGGTGAAATAAGTTTAGCCATAATAAAATCATGTTACGATATTTATACCATAAATTGTGTTTAAACTTACAATCCTATACAACATTTGGTATAATAATACAAATAAAATCGTGTTACGATTTTATGAAACACGGCTATGCCGCTCAGATGCGAAAGGCTAAACGTGTCAAAGCATAAATCAGCGCTTCCGACCACAGAATGTACCCGCTGCGGCAC
>JABMQM010000294.1 GCA_013203195.1 Desulfobacteraceae bacterium
GATCTCGTAAAAGCGACTGCCTTACGCTTATCCTCTTAATTAGCTATACAGATTAATGCAACGTTAGGTATAGACTCTTTAGCAGAAATGTGGGTTAAAACCACATTATCCCTTGAAAAACTGTTTTAGGATGTATTATACCCTAGTTAAGTTCAATGAGGATGTAATATTATAGCCTTGCGCCAAGATGAACGCAAAAGAGGAATTGGTAATGATTCCGGGTTTCAATAAAATTGTGGAAACGCGTATTTTAAACGCTCAAAAAAATGGGGAGTTTGACAACCTCGAAGGTTCCGGCAAACCGCTAAAACTCGATGATGGCCGCTGTGTATCGGAAGAACTCCGTTTAGCCTATAAAATATTAAAAAATGCAGATTTTCTCCCGCCTGAAATTGAGCTGAAAAAGGAAATCAAACAGACCGAGGATCTTCTGGCCGGCATGCAAGACACGGCTGAAAAATATCGAACCTTAAAAAAACTGAACTTTTTGATCATGAAGTTGAATACGCTTCGAAACACCTCCGTTTTGCTTGAAATGCCGCAGCAATACGAAGAGAAGCTGGTCAGCCGTTTTGAATCATAATACTGATGAATTCGTAAAAAATCGAATTCATCACGTATTTGGTGTTTAGTATTTTGTATTTTATTTGAAATAAATGCTGATATATCTACCTGTTAGACTGCCAAACACTAAACACTAAATACGAAACACTCTTGAAAAAAGTTTGCTTTTTTTGCTTTTTACGACGCCATCAATACTTAACCTGAAAAAATTAACTTGCAGTTATGGCATTTAATAAAACAAACGAGGAAAATAAACATTTTAAAAGTGTCTTAATGGCCTATTTTATTCTTGTTCTGCATGTTCTCCTGATCGCCGGGTTGGTCATGTTGGTCATTTTTTTCCGCGGTATTATCAATTACATGTTATGGATTTTTATCGGTGGCGCAGCAGTCATTTTAGCTTCGGGCTATCATTTTTACAAACGACTTCAAAAGGATGGAAAAACCCTGCAGGAAATGATGAGTTCTTCCCGGCTGGGCTCCAGGCCCATTGAAGTCAGTTTTCTGGGGGGCATCGCGTCCTTTAAGATCGGCAGGCCCGGCAGCACGCCGGCGTTGAGCAGTGATGCAACCGGGCAGCCCTTGCAACAACTGGAAGATCCGGCAACCGTCCGCATCCGAGAGCTGACCGAGCTTGTTCGTCTGCTTGAAGATAATCTGATTACCCTTGACGAATATAACAAAGTTAAGCAGCAAATCTTAAAACCCTAACCCGGATAAACCGGAATTAAATAAGATTCTCTCGAAAAGGCGCAAAGACGCCAAGATTCTTTAAAAAATTATCTTTGTTTTCCTTTGCGGGATTTGCGCCTTTGCGTGAAATAATGTACTGATCTTTCTTTTTGTAATTAAATGCTTATTAATTTTGATGAATTCTAAAAAGTATAATTCATCAGGTGTTTGGTGTTTAGGATTTTGTGTGTTGTTTGCAATATATGCTGATACCGGCTTATTAGATCGCCAAACACTAAATACTCTCTGAAAATTTAATGCTGGAATTTTAAAATATTAGGAGGATACCATGTGGGAATATACCGACAAAGTCAAAGAGCACTTCCTGAATCCAAGAAACGTAGGAGTGATTGAAGACGCCGACGGTGTCGGAGAAGTTGGATCTCTGGCATGCGGCGATGCTTTGACCCTCTACCTTAAACTTGATGAAAATAGGCTGATCGCAGATGCAAAGTTCCAAACGTTTGGATGCGCAAGCGCCATTGCATCTTCATCGGCTCTGACCGAAATAATCAAAGGGCTCTCCCTGGAGGACGCTAAAAAAATCACAAATGATGATATTGCTGATTATCTTGGAGGACTGCCAAAAGAAAAGATGCACTGCTCGGTTATGGGGCGCGATGCCCTTGAAAAAGCGATTGTCAACTATCTGGGGGAAGCACAAAAGAAAGTTGAAGGTCAAGTTGTCTGCGAGTGTTTCGGGGTGACTAATGTTGAAATTCAGCGGGCTGTGAGGGAAAACGAACTTACAACAATAGAAGATGTGACCGATTATGTCAAAGCCGGCGGGGGATGCGGCAACTGTCATGAACAGATCCAGGAAATTATCGACGAGTTCCTTGGCCGGGAACGCCCGGCTGTGAAAAAGCCTCCGCGTTTGACTAACATCCAGAAAATCAAATTGATCGAAGAAACCTTAGAGCGTGAGATTAAGCCGGCTTTAAAAAAAGACGGCGGTGATATTGAGCTTGTTGATGTAGATCGCAACAGGGTCTTGGTGAAACTGAGGGGGACATGTGCGGTATGTGCAAAATCTCAAATCACACTTAAACATTATGTTGAATCTAAGCTGCGTGAACTCGTGACCCCTGATCTCGTTGTGGAGGAGGTGCAATCATGAGTGTTATCTATGTAGACAACAACGCTACCACGCAGGTTGCACCGGAAGTTATGGAAGAGATTCTGCCTTACTTTAATGAATTTTACGGGAACCCTTCCAGTATGCATTCTTTCGGCGGACAGGTCGGCCGGAAATTACTCGAAGCCCGTGCTGACGTGGCCGCCCTGATTGGCGCTGCTCCTGAAGAGATCATTTTTACCGGCTGCGGTACGGAGAGTGACAGTACGGCGATCTGGGCCGCAATCCGCTCTTATCCCGACAAAAAACACATTATAACATCCAGAGTCGAACATCCGGCGGTAAAAAATTTGTTCGAATATCTTTCCAAAAACGGTTATCGCGTAACTTTTGTGCCCGTTGACCGCCAGGGACACCTTGATCTGGATTATCTTTATAAAAATCTTTCCGATGATACCGCCATTGCCAGCATCATGTGGGCCAATAACGAGTCCGGAGTGATTTTTCCCCTTGAAGAAATTTCACAGGCTGTAAAAGAACATGGAGTTGTTTTTCATACCGATGCGGTCCAGGCTGTCGGTAAAATACCGATTGATCTTAAAAACATCGACGTTGACATGCTTTCCCTTTCAGGCCATAAGTTTCACGGACCAAAAGGTATCGGCGCTCTCTATGTTCGCAAGGGAACCAAATTTTTTCCTTTTCTCATAGGAGGTCACCAGGAGGGCGGCCGCCGAGGCGGAACCGAAAACGTTGTCTCCATCATCGGGCTGGGCAAGGCCAGTCAACTGGCGGCAAATCACCTGGGAAAAGACATCACCCGGGTAAAAGAATTAAGAGACAAGCTTGAAAACGAACTGTTAAAACGTGTCCCCAGCGCCTTTATAAACGGAGACCACAAAAACCGGCTCCCCAACACAACCAGTATAGCCTTTGAATATGTGGAAGGCGAATCGATTCTTCTGATGATGGATGAGTTTGGCATTTGTGCCTCCTCCGGCTCGGCCTGCACATCCGGCTCGCTGGAGCCGTCCCATGTACTGCGCGCCATGGGGGTGCCGTTTACGGCGGCGCACGGCTCGATTCGATTCAGTCTGAGCGTATACAACACTAAAGAAGAAATCGACTTTATCATTGAAAAGCTTCCGCCCATTATCGAACGGCTGCGGGAAATGTCACCCTTCTGGAAAGAACAAAAATCTGCCAGTTAGCTCCTTAGTTGTGTATTTTGTGGTAAAATATTTTAAAATATCATGTGATGCCTTTATGGATTAGATGCTGGATACTAGTTTCTGGATATTTATCCGCCTCTGGAGGACTTGATTTTAAAAGGAAGTTATCTTTTTTTATCCAGTATCCAGCATCCAGTATCAAGTACCAGATAGTTAAATAGCACATAATCCTAATTTGTATATATATTCCTCATTGCTTCCGGTTTGTCCGGGTTAGGTTATCAAGTATGTACAAAGTCATGATCAGGGACAATATGTCCCCGCTTGCCAGGGATATTCTTGAAGCCACCGGAAAAATAGAAGTTGTCGTCGATAACGACAAGTCAACCAATGACCCTGAAGTACTATCCGGGGTTATCGGCAAATTCCACGGCCTTGCGATCAGAAGCGCAACTGCGGTTACCCAAAGGGTATTAGAAAAAGCCGGGAAGCTAAAGGTCATCGCCCGGGCCGGCATCGGGGTGGACAATATCGATGTGCCGGCGGCCACCAAACAAGGGATCGTTGTGATGAACGCCCCGGGAGGCAATACAGTTACTACGGCCGAACATACTATTTCTCTTATGCTGGCCCTTGCCAGAAATATTCCTCAAGCAACCGCATCCATTCGCGGCGGACAATGGGACAGGAAGCAACTGATAGGCGTTGAGATAGCCGGCAAAACATTAGGTATCGTCGGTTTCGGCCAGATCGGCAGAATCGTGGCACAACGGGCACAAGGCCTTAAAATGAAGATCATCGCAGCAGATCCTTTTGTCAGCAAAGAGGCCGCAAGCTCCCTTGAAGTTGAACTTGTCTCCCTGGACGATCTTTTGGCCCGTTCCGACTTTATCACCCTGCACGTGCCCCGCCTTAAAGAAACGGTAGACATGATCAATGCATCGACCATTAAAAAGATGAAGCCGGGCGTGAGGATCATAAACTGCGCCCGCGGAGAAGTAGTCCAATTAGATGATCTTTATGAGGCCATTTTAAACGGTCATGTTGCCGGCGCGGCCCTTGATGTGTTCCCCCAGGAGCCGCCGGACCTTACGTTGCCGCTGCTCCAGCATCCCCATGTAATTTCTACGCCGCATTTAGGCGCCAGTACCGGTGAAGCCCAAATCAAGGTGGCCGAAATGATTGCAAACCAGATGGTTGCTTATCTTTTAAATGGTATCATTACCAATGCCGTCAATTTTCCGTCTTTATCCCTGGAAGTTATGGATCAGATTCGTCCCCATCTTGAGCTTGCCGAAAAAATGGGATCGCTGATGGGCCAACTTGCCCAAAAATTTCATGATATCACCATAAGTTACAGCGGCGACGTGGCCGCCCTTGATACCAGACCGCTGACGCATGCCGTCCTGAAAGGCCTTTTGAGTGCCTTTACCGATCAACCGGTAAATTATGTCAATGCACCAGCCCTTGCCGCTGAAAAAGGAATCCATGTCAATATCACCCAAAGCCAGGCCAGGGATGATTTTGCAGGCTTAATCCGGGTAAAACTGGAAGACCACGATGAAGAACCGGGTGAGATATGGGGTACGATCTATGAAAAAAAATACCCCCGACTCGTAAAAATCGGTAAAATCTACCTGGATGCGATCCCGGAAGGCTCGATGATTTTTATTCAGAATTTTGACCAGCCGGGCGTTATCGGCAATGTGGGCACAACCTTGGGCCGCCATAACATCAACATCGGCCGTTTCCAGTTAGGCCGGCGGGATGATCGTGCCCTGTGCATGGTCAACATCGATTCACCGGCAGATGAAAAGGTACTCGCAGAATTAAAGTCTTTGCCGAATATCATCTCCGCCCGTCAAGTACATCTGCCCTAAGTAAAGGATCTTGGCCCAGAGAGCCAGACTTTGATTTGCCCCTGCATGGAGCTACTTTCCTGCAAATTTACAAGTTCAAAGTGCCTAAAGTGAGCTAAAGTGCCTAAAGTTATGGAGTCGCTTCACTCCACTGATTTTATATAATTGTCAGAATTCCTTAACTTTAGATCACTTTAGATCACTTCAAACTTTAGGCACTTTTAAGATTTCCGGCAGAGCCAGATATCTCTAATAGCCCAAAGGACCAGGTTTTTCAGTACTAAACAAACGTTTTATGCCAGAATTTAATATAACATCCCCGCTAAAAAAAGCTCCGGAAACTGCTGCCCGCAATCTGGAAGACTATTTTTCAGATCACGGCGATGCGATTATAGCATACAGTGGAGGGGTTGACAGCACCCTGCTGGCTTATGTCGCCCACCGGACCCTGGGCAACAGAATGGTGGCCGCCCTGGC
>JABMQM010000295.1 GCA_013203195.1 Desulfobacteraceae bacterium
GCAACTTTCTAAGCAAAATTATCAGATTCTGGCATATTTCTTGAGTATAGTCATATATAGTTGAATGCGTGACTTTTTACGAGATCATCAAACCTTGTCATTATCATTAAGGCTAAAATTATGAAAAAGGAAGTCAATTGTATCAATTCCAAAGTTGTATTGGCCTATATAAAGGAACACAATAGCGGCAATTACCACTACCTTCTGGAGGACCTGGACTCTGAAATTGATGCCCTCCCTGACCCTGAACGCTTCTTAACAGA
This sequence comes from Desulfobacteraceae bacterium, assembly GCA_013203195.1. Classification (GTDB taxonomy): domain Bacteria; phylum Desulfobacterota; class Desulfobacteria; order Desulfobacterales; family UBA11574; genus Desulfatibia_A. The sequence goes on from JABMQM010000295.1 coordinate 264, forward strand.
TCCACACAACTGGATTTCCTGTACCGTAGCTTCCAAATTATATGCAAGGGCCGGACGAATTCTCGATGACGAGATGGCAGCCTATAAAATTGGCCAATACGCTGTTGAAAAAGCCGATCTGGGTTTTATAGCTTTAATTGTAAAAGTTTTCGAGTCGCATCATATGGTTCTAAAAAATATTCAAAGGCTAAATGCCAAATGGAACAGAAGCAAGACAGTGGAACTGGTTGTACTGAAAAAGAACAGTGCCATTCTTAGGTTACACTGGAATCCCGGGATGGATTCATCCAGAGATCTTTGCCTGTACAATCAAGGTGTTTACACTTTTATATCAAAGACATGGGGAGCAGAGCCGCTCAGCTTTGATGAGACAAAATGTTGGTTTGAAGGCGCCCCATACTGTGAATACCATCTAAAATGGAGTACCAAAAACAGATTACTAGAGTTTGTGTCACGGTTTTTTAAGCCAAAATCCGTTCTAATGGAAACATTGGTGGAAATGGAGAAGGATAAAGAGCTTATCGAGAAAAAATATGAAGAGGTCTATCGGCTGAACGTAGATCTGAATCAAAAAATCAAACAGCTCTTAGCCATACAGGATACGGGAAAGGCGATTCTTTCAGAACTTAACCTGGAACAACTCCTTACCGTTATCATGAACATTCTGTCCAACGTTTGCCAAATCAACCGTGCCGCAATTATGCTCGTAAATGAGGAGGAAGGGTGTCTCGAATATCTTCACGGTTTGGATTGTAAAAACGAAGTTCCGGAGGAAATGAGAAATTACAGAGTTCCGCTTGAGCGGGTGAGTAATATCCTTGCAAGGGTTGTCGTTACAGGGCTGCCGGAGTACGTAGCTGAAGTAGAGAGTTCAAGCCTGAGAAAAGAAAATATTATATTAGCTTATGGAAAACCTGCTTCAATATACGTCGTTCCCCTTATCACCCGCTCCAAGGTGATCGGGGTTATCGCCACGGATGCGGTTGATGAAAAAGGTGTGCCCCAAGAAACCCGGGAAACGCTGGAAGTCTTTGCGCCCCAGATCGCCATTGCCATTGAAAACGCAAGGCTTTACAGCAGACTCCAGGAGCAGATACAGGAACTCAAACGATCGCATGCCCTGCTTAGCCGCACGGAAAAATTCTCCTTTTTGGGGAACCTGGCTGCCAGACTGGCCCATGAAATCAAGAATCCCATGACAGCAATCGGCACATTTTTACAGATGCTGCCCAGCAGATACAATGACGAAGAATTCAGAAATGACTTTTATAAAATTGCAATGGAAGAGACCACGCGGGTGAACAGACTCATCACAGAACTGCTGGATCTGGTCAAAAAGAAAGAATCACATTTTGAATTTAGTAATCTTCACGAGTTGATTGAAAAGATGATACTGCTGGTTTCACCGCAGAGTAACGCCAACAATATTGATGTCATCCGCCAATTCGACCCTGCTGTCGATCTGGTCTGGATGGATGCCGAAAAGATGAAACAGGTTATTCTAAATCTCCTTTCAAATGCGGTCGAGATTACTCCTGAGGGGGGGATGATCGAGTTTGCGACCCGCAAAGATAACGAGCAGGGCAAGCCGGCCATGATTCGAATAGAGATCAAAGATAACGGCTCTGGGATTCCTCAAGATATTATTGACAAAATTTTTGATCCTTATTTTACCACTAAACACAAGAGTATTATGCACAGCGGTACCGGGTTAGGGCTTTTTATCGCCCATCAGAACATGCAGGATCACGGTGGAACCATAGATGTAAAAAGCAAAGTCAAAGAAGGGACAACGTTTACACTGACCCTTCCGGCATCTCATACCGCCTAACGTTAAACCTCAATTCGGGGCTATGGGGATAGAAATTTTAGCCTTTCGCTTTGTCAAAAATCTCCCTTAGTTTCTCTGACAGCTCCCTAATATTGAAAGGTTTCTGGATAAAACCATCGCAACCCCGATCCAGTATCTCTGTGGCCTGACCATTGATACTATACCCACTTGAAAGCAGCACCTTGATTTTGTGATTGATCTTTTTAAGCATATCATACGTTTCGCCACCGTCCATTTCCGGCATAATCATATCCAGGATGATCATATCAATCTTGTCTCGATTTTTGTTATATATCTCTAAGGCCTCATTCCCACTCCCGGCTATCAAAACCTTATAGCCTAGTTTCTCTAACAACCGCTTGTTAACGTTAATAATCATTTTCTCATCATCTACAAGGAGAACTGTTTCAGACCCTTTTAATATGTCTTTTTCTATTTCTTGCTTTGCTATAATCTCCTTTTCTGTGGCGGGTAGATGGATGGTAAAGGTTGCCCCCTTTCCCTTCTCGCTATAGACATTTATGAAGCCGCCGTGATTCTTGACAATCCCATATACAGAAGCTAATCCTAACCCTGTACCCCTGCCCATTTTTTTTGTTGTATAGAATGGATCAAATATCCTTTGCCGGGTCGTCTTGTCCATGCCAACCCCGGTGTCGGTTACAGAGAGTTTGACATATTTTCCAGGTTTCATTTCAAAGAGCTTTGTGTAATGCTCGTCAAGGGTTACATTTTCTGTTTGGATGTAAATATTGCCACCTCCGGGCATCGACTGCCAGGCATTGACATATAAGTTCAACAGTACCTGTTCTATCTGCCTCTGATCGACCTCTACCGCCCAAAGATTTTGTTTATATTTTCCACTAATAGTGATCTCTTTTCTGGTACGGCCAAACATACGGTTTTGTCTTTTAACAAGATCGTTTAAGTCTGTGGGTTTGACCTCATATTTTCCGCCCTTGACAAAACCCAGAAGCTGTTTGGTAAGATCTGCTGCATTTTGAACATATTCTTCTATTCCTTTCAGATTTTCAAAATCCGGGGACATAGAGTCCTTATCTATTAACATCAAAGAGGCATGTCCCTGGATGCCCATAAGGAGGTTGTTAAAGTCGTGCGCAATTCCGCCCGCCAAAGTGCCGACCGATTTCATCTTGTGAGCTTGAAGGAGTTGCGCTTCAAGTTCCTTTCTTTGTTTTTCAGCAAGCTTTCGTTCAGTTACATCTCTGGCAATACCGCGGAATCCAATGGCTTGATTATTTGAATCTCTTATTAAAGATGCCAAAGACTCAACAAAAACCTTAGAACCGTCCTTTCTGATGAGTTCCAAATTGATCGTTTTTGTAGTTTTACCTGACTGGTAAATTTCCTTTAAGGCTTGATAAATTTTCTCGGCAGTTTCTGCGTCCATGACCTGTCGGTGTTGCATGCCGATTAATTCGTATTTTGAAAAACCAAGTATATTGCACATCGAACTATTGAAAAAGGTAAAGTGTCCGTCCATATCCACCTCATAATAGCCATCTTCGATGCTCTCGAGTACAGTTCGATATTTATCCTCACTCTCCCCCAGCGCCTCCTCGGCCTGCTTTTTCGATGTTAAATTTATCACATTCCCCATACAAGCCTTTTGCCCAAGGTAATTGATAATTGTAGCAAAAGTTTCCAACCATAGCAGTTCGCCGCTTTTTTGTAAGGCTCGAAACTCGTAATTTGTTGAGTGATTAGCACCCCTGGCTCTGGCCATCTCTCTTTCTTCGACCATCTTACGATCTTCAGGGTGCACAAAATCCCAAAACTTTTTCCCGATCATTTCCTCTGTAGAATAATTCATCATCTGTGCTAGGCAATCATTTACATAGGCAAGCACTCCGTCATGGTGGATGAATATTCCAGTCAAGGATTGATCGGTTAAGGCCCTGTATCTCTCTTCAGATTGAATAAGATTGCCTATAAGTTGATCTCGGTCTTTAACCGTAACTTCATAGTCAACTACCAGATCCTTGCTGATGATTTTTAAAACCCATCTGAGCATACGCTTAAACAGGTTTGGCTTTTTCTTCCAGGTCATTTGAAAGACGCAATACTCGTCACCATCAACTACGCATTTTATTTCCTCACATTTAACATCTGTCGCCCCTGTTATTTTGGCTATACCTGCATATATCCCCAGGTTCCAGTTGCAGATATCTTTTGTTGGTCGAAGATTCGGACGGTAATGGAGTTCGAATGTAGATGAATTGTCTGTTAACTCAGAGAGTTTTACCTCCTTTGTTCTGTTGAAGCGTGCATTGAGCTTTGCTGCCTGCTTACAAACATATTTGCTGCTAGATATTCTGCTTACAAAAAAACTGCTCTTGGTAAAATGTCCGATGGCAGCCTTCTCGCCCGCTTTAATAAGGGAGCTGGAACCGCCAACAACGTTCTTGGCATTTGCAAACAAAGCAAGGGAGAATTCATTAGAAACCCAGTAGGCGGGGTCAGTTAAGTGGTGTTCTTGGATCGGTGTCAGCCTTGACGGGTTTTCATTATCTGCAACAAGATATCTTTCATTATTAACCAGGCCGCTAATAACCTGCCGAACCCCAGCATCTCCATAATGCTCCCGCAGGTAACCCATTAATCCTAAAAAATTTGCGCAACTTACATCTTTATTCATCAACATTTTGGTCATTAGCTGTCTTTATAAC
>JABMQM010000296.1 GCA_013203195.1 Desulfobacteraceae bacterium
TTATCAGTAATCAGTTTTCCCTTACTGATCACTTCTCACTGATGACTGTTTACCCGTGACTGCCTTTGTGTCTTGGTGGCAATAAAAAAGTTTTAATGAACTAACATTTATTCTGCGTCCAGAGCCGGCTCGTAATCGTTCATCAATGCGCATACCTTGCGGATATCGATGTTCACCGGGCATGAGCGAATGCAGCGACCGCATCCGACACATTGAATCCCGGTATCATACCTGTCCACATAATACTTCAGTTTATGCATAAACCGCTGTCTGACTCTGTGAAGTTTGGTGCCTCTGGGATTATGCCTGGAGGCGTGTAATGTAAACAGCGGATACATACAGCTGTCCCAGTTCCGCATTCGAAATCCGGAATGCCTGTAAGTTTCATCCTGAATATCAAAACACCAGCATGTGGGGCAAACGTAGGTACAGATTCCACAGTTAATACAGGCAAAAGCGACCTCTTCCCAAAACGGCCCTTCATAAAGTTCGGTGGTTATTTTACTCTTTAATTTGTCGGTGGGTGCCACCGAACTGATTTTTGATTCCGCTGTCTTCTTCAGGTCGGCAATTTGCCGGATGTCATCTTCGACGTCCCAGCCGGCGGCTTTTAAAAAGTCTTCTCCCTTGGAAGTGACGGCTCTGGCCAAAAAATGATCCCCGGCGTCTACCAAAAGTACATCAAGGCCGTCTTCATGAAAAGGACCGCAACCTGCCGTGGTGCAAAAGCAGGTGCTGCAGGGGTCACTGCAGGCCAGTCCGACAAAGGTGGTTGCTTCATAAGGTCGTATCCAATATGGATCTTTATATTCGGGTGTATCAAAGTTTTTTCTCACAAGCAAAAAAGAGGCTGCATCGCACGGTCTTATCCCGATAACGGCCAGGGGCGAATAATCCTTGTCTATCTCTTGCATGATATGGTGATCTTTTTGCTTCTCATCCAGAGTGTATTTAAACATCAGCTCGGACTGGGGATAGATAATCGATTTCGGAGATAAAGGTGTATTTAAGAAATTAAAGTCCGGAAGTTCGCCCTTGTCGAGCGCTTTAAAATGATGAAACTGATCGCCCTTTACCGGTCCGAATAAACGGTAATTTGCAAACAGTTTATCCAGCCCCGGGGCCCAGTCTTTCCTATCGATTTTCACAGCTTTCATTGCATAGGCCTTTTATCTTATAAAATCATCCGGATCATCGGGTCTGTATGTATCCAGGGGCCGGCGCTGCTCCACGGAAAGCCCCGGCGTCCATTCAAATTTTTCCAGGCAGTCTTTTTCAAGCTTCTTGGTTAATAATCGCATGTTTATCCCCACCGGACAGGCTCGCTCACAGGCCCCGCAGTCCGTGCATCTGCCGGCGCAGTGAAAGGCCCGCAGGAAATGAAAGGTGCGGACATCGACGGGGTCCTGGCTTTTCCCAAGCCACTGGGGGCTGGAATCATCCACAAAACAGGTGGGACAAAAGCAAAGGGGGCATACATTTCGGCAGGCATAACAACGGATACAGAGCGTTAGAAGGTCGTTAAAAAAAATCCATTTTTCGGCAGGAGCCATGGCTTCGATCCGGCGGACATCTTCATATCGATCCACATCTTTTTGCTCTTCAACGGGCTCGGCTGCAAGCTCATCATAAACCACGGGGTTACGGTGGATGCATACAACGCAGTTGGGTTGCATAACATCATGCCTGGCAAATATTTTTTCGGCATCCGAACCTTTTACGATGATATCATCATCATTTTCAACCACTTTGGTGATTTCTTTTTCAAATAGTAAAGCAATTTTATGCCGGTCAAGCATCCCTTTACAGGGAACGCCGATAATATAAAGCTGGTCCCTTGTAATCTTGTTTTCGGTGATGTGGACAATAATATTGCGCGCATCACACCCTTTGGCTATCACACCGATTTTTTCTTTTCGATTGGTAAGATAATTCGCCAGGTTAATTCCGCAATTGCTGTCCCAAACCAATCGATTTGCATCGCGAGCATGTTTTATTATACAGGGCTCATTCATCATGGGTACGGTTCCCTGGTGGAAACCGATTACCATATCGACAAGCCCTTCTTTTAAAATACGCTCTGATATTTCCCTTATATTATTAATATAACTTAACATATCAGGCAACCTTGGCCATAGTTTTTACAAAGTTCTGATTGGGCCCTAAAGCTTTAACGGCGGCTGTGACCTCTTTGACCACATCCACGAACTTGGTCGCTTCGGAAGAAGAAATCCAGGAAAAATGAAGGCGGCTGCGCTCAACACCCATGTAATCCATAAGGTTTTGAAACAACAAAAACTTCCGGCGAAAATAGTAATTACCTTCCAGGTAATGACATTCTCCGGGATGTCACCCGGATACCCAGACGCCGTCAGCACCCTCCCGTATGGCAGCCAGAGCGAGCGTGGGGCTCATTCTGCCGGTGCAGGGGATTCTTATCACCCGGATATTCGGCGCATATTCCATCCTGTTGATGCCCGCAAGATCAGCAGCGCCATAACTGCACCAGTTGCACAAAAAGGCTATGATTTTTGGTTCCCAATCTGTCATTTTTGTATTGATTCTCCTTTTAGCAATAAAGTATCCATAAAATTTTGTGAAATGTTGCATTATGATGAATCGAATGTCAAACAGGAAATCGAGACTTTATCAATAATATCGCCTTTCGGCTTCAAAATACTCAGGTGGCAGATTTTTCGACATTGGTATTTAAAATATTGATTTAGTACCTATCTATCAA
>JABMQM010000297.1 GCA_013203195.1 Desulfobacteraceae bacterium
AACATTTGTCATGGTGGTCAGTGAAAACTTTGTCAACAGGTGTTGATCTCCGTCGTTGTTCCCGAAAACGCCGTGAACCGGAATAGAGGCTTCGTGCAGTTCTTTGAGCATGAAGGGGGCCACAAAATCACCGCAGTGAATTATCATGCCGCCATTTTCATTTTTTATGATTGCCAGGGCCTCACGCAATTTCCAGATATTATCGTGGCTATCACTCATTACAGCAACAATCATATTAAGCTCCTACGGTTTAAATTGCCAGTCTCAAGTTTTAGGCACGTATAAATAGCTCAAATCACATATATTTATAAAACAAGCCTTTAATAATCAATATCACAAACGGCCATATGTTCAAAGGAGAAATTAACGGCTAAGGGGTTAATAATCGAGCAGGGGCAATCCTGTGCACCGTTCGTCGGATTGGCTTGGCGATTTGCAAAAAACACTCCAAAAGCCATTGATATATAACTTTTATTGTCGAACTTGACGGTTCTTTCACATCATAAAGAAAGGGTCGACATCTGCGATGACCTTAATGCTTCGGCTGCTGATTTTTGACCTGTTTTTAAACAATATTTGCTGAAGAAAGCGGTGCAGAGGGCCTACTTTCAGCCCCTTTAAAAGGATCTGCCAGCGGAAGTGTTTTGCAACTCGCGGAAGTGCGGCTTCAATGGGCCCCAACACTTGCACATACTTTAAAAAAGCGGTGTCGTTTCTTAAAAGATCATGACAAAGATCACCTATGGCCAGGGCATGTTGCCGCGTTTTTTCCTTGTTTTTCCCAGAAATTTTAAGCTGCACCATGCGTGCAAAAGGAGGGTAATTCAGCTCTTTTCGAAAATGTATTTCCTGGTTGTAAAACTTTTTAAAGTCCTGGTCCGTGGCCGACAATATGCTGAAATGATCCGGGTTATAGGTCTGAAGAATCACGCGGCCGGGATCTTTTCCCCGGCCGGCTCGTCCAGAAACCTGGGCCAAAAGCTGAAATGTGCGTTCACCGGCTCGAAAGTCCGGAAAGTTTAAGGATAGATCGGCACAGATTATGCCGACAAGGGTAATGTTTGGAAAATCATGACCCTTGGCAACCATTTGGGTGCCGACAAGTATATCGATGGTTTGATTTCTCAAGCCTTTCAGAATTTTTAAGACAGAACCCTTGCGCACGGTGGTATCACGATCCATTCTGGCTACCCGCGCATCCGGAAAAAGGGCTTTGACGGCCGCCTCTACTTTCTCAGTGCCAAGGCCCAGCAGGCTGATTTTATTAGAGCCGCAGCTTAAGCAATTTGATGCCGCCGCCAGTGTAAATCCGCAGTAATGACACTTATAGGCGCGGGCACCCTGGTGCAGTGTCAGGGAAATGTCGCAATTTTTGCATCTGATGGCTTCGCCGCAAGCCCCGCAGACCGGGTAGCTGGCAAAACCTCGGCGATTCAAGAAAAGCAGAACCTGCTTGTTGTGCTCAAGAGTCTCTTTGATGGCGGTATGGAGCAAGGGAGTGATAAAACGCCTGATCCCCCGTGTATCCCTATATTTGCGTAGGTCGACGACGGTAATTTCAGGCATAGGTCGTTGTTCGACGCGCTGTTTTAATGTAACTTGTGTGAATTTAGCTTTAGTAACGTTATAGTATGACTGCATCGAAGGCGTAGCAGATCCCAGCAGGGCAACACAATTATGAAGTTTGGCCCTCACCACGGCAAGATCTCTGGCATTGTATCGCAAACCGCTATCTTGCTTGTAGGATGTGTCGTGTTCCTCATCTACGATGATAATACCGATATCTGCAAAGGGCGCAAAGATGGCAGATCTGGCTCCGATGGCAATAGTCACTTCTTGACGTGCGATTCGTAGCCACTGATCATAACGCTCTCCGGCAGAGAGTCCGCTATGCAGAATCGCAACACATTCACCAAACCGGGCACGGAAGCTTCTCTCCATCTGGGAAATAAGTGCAATTTCCGGTACCAGGACCACTACGCATAAACCACGTTGCACAGCCTCGGCGGCCAAGCGCAGGTAAACCTCGGTTTTGCCGCTGCCGGTAACTCCTGTCAAAAGACAGGTGGCAAATCCTTGGCCCAGCAATCTTAATACCTTGGAAACCGCGTATTGCTGTTCGCCGGTAAGTATATGAGTTGTGTCGGATCTGATCGGTTCTCCAAACGGATCCCGATAGACCTTTTTCTGTAATATCGAGATATATCCGCCTTTTTCCAATGAATGGATTATTCTGGGTGCGGACGGGACCAATGCTTTTAGTTTTTGAACCGAGATTTCACCTTCATCTTTGACGACAGCCATAATCTTTTTTCCGGCACCGGACAGCTTTTTGAAAGAAACATCCGAGCCGGGCATAGCAACATACCGTTCCATCTTGGCTTTAACGGTTTGACTTTTAAGTTTGCGTTTGCCGACAATCAGCCCGCGACGCTCCAGGTCGTAAATTAAAGCATTGGAGACATCCTGTTTGAGAGTGCGGCCGAGATCTTTGCGGCGCAACGGGTTGATTTTAAGCAAATGTAAGATTTCATTTTCCAGAGGTGTCACCTCATGCTTGTCTGCATAAAGGATCTGTTCACCTTTCTTAGTAACAGCAAGCGCAACAAAATCGTAAAGATTTAAGCCGCCGGGCAGGGCGGTTTTGATGACATCTCCAATCGGATGCAAGTAATAATCTGCAACCCATTTGAAAAACGGTATCATAGACGCCTGAAAAAGCGGCTTTTCATCAAGGACATCCAAAATGGCCTTTAAATCTTTCTGATAGTTATCCTGGCTATCACCGAGGATATATCCGGTTACCCGGCGCCGGCCAAAAGGGACCAGCACTCTTTTCCCGACAGATA
>JABMQM010000298.1 GCA_013203195.1 Desulfobacteraceae bacterium
ATATCACACAATTCATTATATGTCAAAGCATCGGTGCGGGTAACCAGCGGGCATTAAAGCCTACAAGGCGTCCAAGGGTGAAGCCGTAGTAGGCTACTGCGAACCCTTGGCAACCCGCCAGAGGCGGACAAGCTCCGGAGATGGGGTGTCCTTGGCTTTCCGCAGGGGAGCAAGGTGAGAAAGAAAGTTGAGCATAAAATCAACCAGGCTGTTGCAGAGTTGGGAAGATTGGAGTATTACAGAATCGATAAAGTCAGAGAAAAAACACAGACGATTAGAAAGGTCTTTGATAAAACGATTCTGGATATGGCCAGAGTAGGAACGATTGAACTGCTGGACGGAGATACCACCGGTATGAATCCGTCAGAAATTGGCAACCTCATCCGGTACGGCGACCAACTGCACGTGTATTTTAAATTTCCGGATGCTGAAACCGAACCTGAAGCGCAGCAGCCCCAAAAAGCAACGATGGGAGCTGCGAAGCCCAAAAGGGCAGAACCTGAAAGCTCAAAAACAGAAAACATAGAAATCGTGTTACTGGAAATTGAGCCTGAAATATGGCAACGTTTTGTAGAATTATGCCAAGGCAGAGAAGATAAGGCCCCGGTTCAAAAGATCAGGGAAATGATCAGGGATTATATCAAAGGAGGAATGTAAATGCCGAATATTGAATATGATACCCGTACCCCCGATGACAAGAAGAAGCTGCTGAGAAGGAAGCGTCAGCTTGACAACAATGAAACCGAAAATAACGGCAAGATTACAAAGGACGACTCGGTCGAGGTTTCTAGCAGGGATGGTTTACACCGACATTCAGCTTAAGCTGGTCTTTTTTTATTGATTATCGCCGGTATGTTCCGGAGTAATTTTTCGGCAAATCCGTGTATGCGGCTGTAGTTTTTCAGATGTGCTATCCGTTTCAGGTTCTCCGGGTGGGTGGAGAAGTAATGCCCCCAAAGGCCGGTATTTACTTCTTTACTTAATTTTATAAAAAAGTCAGCGCTACCGCCCACATGTCCATAGGTGCCGTGCAATGCATTGAGGGCAAACTCATCAGCCAGTGTTTCCTGGTTGCGGGAAAACGCCATTTCAGTAATATTAAGAGACTGGGCCAGTAAGTTGCCGACACTGCTGTCGGGCCCTAACAGCATGGCCGAAATCATTATAAAAACCAAAGCGCGGCCGACCCCTTTTAGATGATCCCGGTTTACATAATGTCCCATTTCGTGTGCCAGAATAAAGGACAATTCATTTTCAGATTCTATTTTATCTAAAAGTCCTGAAAAAACAACTATATTTCCTCCAGGCAATGCAACCGCATTGACACGGGGACTCTCATGCAGATAGACGGTAAATGTGTACGGAAGTTTGGCGTAGCGCTCCTGGATTACATCCAAGAGCTTTTGTGCTGTTTGGGCTTTTTCAGACGATCTATCCACCGAGGCCATGGAGTTGATAAAGGGACCTGCCATCTTGCGTTCAAAGGTCATGGGGATGCGTGGCACGATAATGTTTAGGGCCAGACCCAACAATAAATAGATACCCGCAATAATAGCGATGACCCCTGACAAAAATACGAAAAATTCCCTCAGCGGCGATGTCGGCGTCACATTTACGTTGGTTTCAGGCATTCTGGCCGTATATTTCATGCTATTTCTCTAAATAAATAGCGGTCCCATAGGCAAACGCTTCCAGGCACGCCACGCTTTTTTTGTGTGATTTTCTTCCGATGGTTGATGTTTCTATGCGAACATTGATGATCATGGTTGCATCGGAAGCCATTGCTTTCATACGCAGAAGCGCCTCCCGCCGGGCGCGATCAATCAGGCTTTCGTAGGATTTAACGGTACCGCCAAAAATATTTCGCAGACCGGCAAGTATGCGTTTAAAGTAGTCAACGGAGATTACGGCACCCCCGTAAACAATTTCAGCTTTTTTTACCTTAGCATCATCGATGTCGACATTTTTTATAGTTATTGCCGGCAGGTCAAGGAACTCTCTTTCCCTTTTTTCTATGGAGCGGTAATGCCGTTTTTCAGCCCAGGTTCCGGCAATATAACCGATGGCAATTAAAGTGATAAGTATAGTAAGATCATTCATGGCGCCCTCCTTTTACTCAACTCGCACGGCAGTCCCGTAAGCGTACAGCTCGGCGGCACCCTGGGCCACGGACGATGTTGAAAAGCGAATATTGACGATGGCGTTTGCCCCCCAGTTGTCGCGCCTGATCTGTCATGCGGTCAACAGCCTGCCGGCGTGAGTCGGTTAAAAGTTCGGTATATCCTTTCAGTTCACCGCCAACGATGTTTTTTAAACTGGCCATAAAATCCCGGCCGATATGTTTGGCTCTGATGGTGCTGCCCGATACTAAACCAAAATGCTCTACGATATTTTTGCCCGGGACCGATTCGATATTTGTAAGGATCAAGGCCCCGTCGGCAGTCCTTGTGTTTTTTTTCTGATCGGGCAGCGCCGGGGAGCTGTCCATGATAATGGTCTTTTCAGTTTGTGCAAAGCTGGTGCCGCATTTAATACATTCGGCTGATTCCTCCTGTTCATATCCACAACTGGGACATGCCGTGGTATCCGATGCGCGCGGCAAGAACTCTGCGGCCGCATCTGCCGCTTCCGGCCGCGCGGTGCTTGCAACGGCTTCAAGAGTCAGTATTGCTCCGGCCTTTTCAAATGCTTTTTTAAATTTCAAGGAGGTTTCATTATCCACATCTTTTTTGATCATAACAGCTTCTTTGGTAAAAAACCGTCCAATTTGGGTTTCATCGATTTTTAGCAAGGCGGCTATATTTTTTTTAACCTTTTCGATGTTTTCCCCTTCCATAATACTTCCATCAAAGACAAGATTATAACGTTTGGACATGATAGACACCTCCATGCAAGATTAAATAGTTTCCATCTATAAATGGCTATTTTTCCAATGAGCGGCGTTCTCGGCGGGTTTCCGTCTGCGGCGTGCTACATGTATGGCCTCGTTC
>JABMQM010000299.1 GCA_013203195.1 Desulfobacteraceae bacterium
AGGTTCAAGGTTCAGAGGTTCAAGGTTCAGAGGTTCAAGGTTCAGAGGTTCAAGGTTTAGGGTTGAACGCAAAACGCAGAACTTAGAACGCAGAACCCAGAACGTAGAACCCAGAACGCAGAACCCGGAACGGGAAACGTTGAACCTGTGAACGGCTACAGATAAGGAGAGTAACAATGCGCGTAAAAAGAGGTTTTAAAGCTAGAAGACGCCGGAAAAAAGTATTAAAATTGGCCAGAGGGTTTCGCGGAGGGCGTAGTAAGCTGTTTCGTACAGCGGCGGATGCGGTAGACAAAGCATTAATGTACGCCTATCGTGATCGCAGAGTACGCAAGCGCGATTTTCGGAAACTCTGGATCGCAAGAATTAATGCGGCGGTTCGCATGCATAATTTGTCATACAGTAAATTCATACACGGCCTTAAACTTGCCGGTGTTGAGCTTGACCGCAAAGTTATGGCAGAACTGGCGATATCTGATCCTGCGGGATTTGCCAAGATAGCCGATTTGGCTGCACAACAACTTTAGCCCGGATATTATATGAAAAGTGGAAAAAAATATTGAACAGATTCAAGAGCAGGCACTGAAGGAGCTTGAGGTTGCTGCTGATGTTGAAAGCATCAAAGACCTTTCAATCCTATATCTGGGCCGGAAAGGCAAAGTCACTCAATTTTTAAGGAGTATAGCGGATCTTCCGCCGGAACAGAAACCGGAAGCCGGAAAAAAGGCCAACGAGACCAAAAGACTTCTAGATGCCAAATTCAAAAAGGCCATCAAACAACTTGAGACGGCATCATCAGAATCTGAAGGCTGCATCGATGTTTCGCTGCCCGGTCGAGTTGTCCGGCAAGGATCGTTGCACCCCATTACTCAGATTGCCCAGCAGATTTGCGACATTTTTATCAAGCTGGGGTTTGATATTGCTGAAGGGCCGGAGGTTGAAACCGATTATTATAATTTTGAAGCACTTAATATCCCCAAAAATCATCCGGCAAGGGATATGCAGGATACGTTCTATGTTTCAAAGAACATTGTTCTGCGAACCCATACCTCTCCTACCCAACCGCGGATAATGGAGCAACAGAAGCCGCCGGTCAGAATTATTGCCCCCGGCAAGGTCTACCGTTGTGATTCCGATCTGACACACACACCCATGTTTCATCAAGTTGAAGGCTTGCTGGTTGATAAAGGCATATCCTTTGGCGATCTCAAGGGGGTGCTTACTACCTTTGTGCACCAGATGTTTGACACCGAGACAAACTTAAGATTCAGACCCAGCTACTTCCCTTTTACCGAACCCAGTGCCGAAGTTGATATTCGATGTGTTATCTGCAGGGGGGCGGGATGCAGGGTATGCTCACACACCGGATGGCTTGAAGTCCTTGGTTCCGGCATGGTACATCCCGCTGTGTTTGAAAACGTCGGTTACGATACTACACGCTACAGCGGATTTGCCTTTGGGATGGGTGTTGAAAGAATTGCCATGCTGAAATATAGAATTGATGATATCCGCAAGTATTTTGAAAACGATTTAAGATTTTTAAGGCAATTTTAAGATGAAAGTCAGTTTAAGCTGGTTAACGCAATACGTGGACGTTGACATGCCGCCGGAAGACCTGGCTGAAGCCCTTACCATGGCAGGGCTTGAAGTTGAAAGTGTTTCAGATCGTTATGAGTATCTCGATAGAGTTGTAGTTGGCCGTATTGCTGAGATTGCATCCCATCCGCAGGCTGACAATCTCAAAATCTGCCAGGTGGATGTGGGCTACCGCGTGATTCCTGTTGTTTGTGGCGCGCCCAATGTGAAAAAAGATATGCTGGCACCCTGTGCCCTTCCCGGCATCTGTCTGCCGGACGGAAATATTCTCAAAAAAGATTTGATCCGCGGCGTAACCTCTGAGGGGATGCTTTGCAGTGAAGCTGAATTGGGCCTGGGTGCAAGCAGGGCCGGTATCATGGAGCTTGCCTCCAAATTTTCGGCTGGAGATCCGTTAAACCAGGCGCTTGGATTGTCAGACCCTGTGTTTGAAGTTGACCTGACACCCAACAGGGCGGACTGTTTAAGTATCATTGGAATAGGACGGGAAGTTGCGGCATTTAAGAATACAAAGGTAAAATATCCTGAAGTTAGCCTTCCGGAATCTTTCGATGATATTTCCAATTATACCTCTGTCAAAATTTTAGATCCGGACTTTTGTCCAAGATATGCCGCTATGCTTGTTGTTGATGTTAAGGTCGGCCCTTCACCGTTTTGGCTTCAGGATCGACTGATTTCGGTAGGTTTAAAGCCGATTAACAATGTCGTCGATGCCACCAATTTTGTTATGATGGAGACCGGTCAGCCGCTGCATGCCTTTGACTTTGACCGGCTGGCTGAAAATAGAATTGTTGTGCGGGTCGCGCAACAGGATGAGACATTTACCACTCTGGATCAAAAAGAGCGGCGCCTGGATCCGGAAATGCTTATGATCTGCGATGGAGAGAAGCCGGTTGCTATTGGAGGTGTTATGGGCGGGTTGAATTCGGAAGTCGAAAACGCCACCACACGGGTTCTGCTTGAAAGCGCTTATTTTGATCCGGTTTGTATTCGGAAAACGGCTAAAAAACTGGTGCTGAGCACCGATGCGTCCCATCGGTTTGAACGTGGCGTTGACCCTAAGGGCACCACAGCCGCATTGCATCGGGTTGCCCAACTCATTGTCGAAATCAGCAGCGGCAAACTAATCAGCGGTACGATTGATGAACACCCCAAGCCTTTACCCGATAAAATCATCGATTGCAGCGTCAACGCATTAAATAGTCATCTTGGTACCCGTTTGGACCAAAATGAGATTGAAAGCTTTTTGCGGTCGATTGAGTTTGATGTTGAAAAAATTGATAACGACAAACTTCGTGTTTTTCCGCCGTCCTGTAGAGTTGACATCAGCAGATTTGAAGATCTTACTGAAGAAATTGCGCGGTTGTTGGGTTATGACAACATCAAGACAACCTTCCCCTTGATACCGGCGGATGACAGAAAGGCGTCCCGGCGGGTCGACTCGAGAGCCCGCATTAAACACCTGATGACAGGCATGGGCTTTACTGAAGTAATAAATTACAGCTTTATCAACAAGCTGTCATGTGATCGCCTCCAAATCAGACCGGATGACCCTAAGCGCAACCAAGTAGAGATATTAAATCGTTTATCGGAAGATCAGTCCGTGATGCGCACTTCTCTGGTCCCCGGCCTGCTTGAAACAATGCATCGCAACCTGGCAATGCAAAATAAAAATCTGAAACTTTTTGAGATGGGCAACGTTTTTTTTAGTACCGGAGAAATAGAGAGTCAGCCGATTGAAGTTGAAATGCTGGCAGGTCTTTGGACCGGAATTAGAAACGATGCTTTGTGGTTTTCCGAAGAAATAAATTGTGATTTTTATGACTTAAAAGGTGTTGTCGAAGAATTGTTAAAGAGCCTGGGCGTCGTCAACGGGGCATTTACCCTTATGCCGCCGGAATTTTGCTGTTACACCAAACCCGGTTATACGGCCCAAGTTTTTATAACCGATGAACCATTAGGCCTTTTAGGAGAACTGCACCCGAATGTGCTTAGCAACTACGATCTCAAGCAAACGGCCTACATTTTTGAACTTAATTTCGACCTGCTGCTCAAGCAAATACCTACTATGAAATCAGCCCGGCCCATTCCAAAATTTCCGGCCACTGCAAGAGATATTACCCTGATTGTCGACAAGAATGTCGAAGCGCAAAAGATACTAAAATGCGTTGAAACCCTTGACCAAGACCTGGTGGAAAGTTTATATTTATTTGATGTATTCGAAGGTGATCCGACCCCTTCAGACAAAAAAAGTATTTCATTTAGAATAACTTACAGATCTTTCCAAGAGACCTTGGATGATGATAAGGTAAATCGAATCCATAAAAACATTGCCGACAGCCTTTTAAAGGAATTTGATGCTGCATTGCCTGCCTGACATTTAGGCGAATTAGTTTCTTTGTGATCAAATTTGTGCATTTTGTGGCAAAATATTTTTATAACACCTTGTGATGCCTTTATGAAGAAGATGCTGGATGCTAG
>JABMQM010000300.1 GCA_013203195.1 Desulfobacteraceae bacterium
AGGGAGTTTCAATGATGTGGTCAATGCTTAAGATTTGCTGAATTAATCCCGCAAATTCCCTTCTTTTCTTGACATACACAGCTTGTTGGCTTAATAAACCATGTCGTTTTTGATGAATTCGTAAAAAGTTAAATGTTTTACTTTTTGCGAAACCATCAACTTTAACCAGCACCTAACAGGCACAAAATATGTCAATGCCGAAAAGCCATTTATTTTTTGCGGTTTCTAAAATCATGGTTGTCTGCACTTTCTGCATGTTTATTTTGAGTATACCCGATATGTCTTCAGCTTTAGACCACAGCGGTCAAAATTCTAAAATCAATGCAGCGCAGCATGCTGACAAAGCGATTGTGCAGCTATATTTTTACGACAAGGAAAATTCATTCTTAATAGCCGAAGAACGCAAACTTTCTCATGGGACCAATCCGGCCCAGTTCGGCCAAACCATCATCGCAGCCCTGATTCAAGGACCCACGGAAGGGCTTATGCGCACAATCCCGGCGGGCACTAAACTTCTGGCACTTTTTGTTGACCCGGACGGAACGGCCTATGTTGATTTAACGGCAACACTGCGCGATGCTCATCCCGGAGGCATTCAGTCAGAACAAATGACCATATTTTCAATCGTCAACTCATTGATTTTAAACATTCCCGAAATAAATGCCGTAAAAATTTTGATCGACGGACGCGAATCGATGACGCTTGCCGGCCATATTGATCTGCGTTTTCCCTTTAAGGCCAACATGCTGTTGATACGATGAAAAAAATGAGCAACATAGACCGCATACGGAATATCGGCATCATCGCCCATATTGATGCCGGAAAAACCACCGTGACTGAACGCATACTATACTATACAGGTCGTTCACATAAAATCGGTGAAGTCCATGACGGTGAAGCGGTGATGGACTGGATGCATGACGAGCAGGAACGCGGCATTACGATTACCTCCGCCGTAACCACCTGCCACTGGAAGCAAAAGGAAATACAGATCATCGATACCCCGGGACATGTCGATTTTACAATCGAAGTTGAACGCTCATTGCGCGTGCTTGACGGTGCTATCGGTGTCTTTTGCGCTGTGGGCGGCGTGGAACCCCAGTCGGAAACCG
This sequence comes from Desulfobacteraceae bacterium, assembly GCA_013203195.1. GTDB lineage: Bacteria > Desulfobacterota > Desulfobacteria > Desulfobacterales > UBA11574 > Desulfatibia_A. Next base: position 1,113 of record JABMQM010000300.1, read on the forward strand.
TCTGGAAGCAAGCCGATAAATACAAGGTCCCCAAAATTGCATTTATCAACAAGCTGGACAGGGTCGGCTGCAGTTTCTTTGGAACCGTGGATATGATGAAAGAGAGGCTGCATGCCAATCCGCTGATCACACAATTGCCCCTTGGATCGGAAGACGACTTTACCGGTATCATCGACCTGATCCGTATGCAACAGATTGTCTGGGGGGAAGACGATTTGGGAGAGGCCTTTACAACCGAAGAAATTTCCCCGGATATTCTTGAAACTGCCGCAGAATATCATGAAAAGCTAATCGAAACTCTGGCTGAAGTTGACGATAAAATTATGGAGGCCTATCTATCCGAAGTCCCGATTGCTCCGGAAGATATAGTAACCGCCATCCGAAAAGCGACTATAGACTTGAAACTTGTTCCGGTTTTGTGCGGCAGTGCCTTGAAAAATAAGGGCATACAACCGCTTCTAGACGCCATTGTGCAATTCCTTCCAAGCCCGATCGACGTACCCCCCATGAAAGGGACGCACCCGGAAACAGGAGAAAGCATTGAATGCCGGGCTGAAAGTACCGCTCCGCTGGCTGCGCTTATTTTTAAGGTAGCTCTGATGGAAGGAAGGAAACTCTCCTATGTCAGAATATACAGCGGTGAATTGCAGGCCAAATCAAATGTGTACAATCCCGGTCGCAAAATACATGAGAAACTCGCCCGCATCTTAAGGATACATGCCAACAAGAGAGAGCGTATCGAAACAGCCGCTGCCGGTAGTATTGTCGGAATTGTCGGCTTAAAAGATTCTTCGACAGGCGAAACCCTGTGTTCAAGCGATCAACCGGTTTTGCTTGAAAAAATGGATTTTTTCGAACCGGTCATCTCTGTGGCCGTGGAACCTAAAACCCATACTGACGAAGAAAAGTTAGATGAGGTCTTGGAAAAATTTATCGCCGAAGATCCGACCTTAAGGTTCAAAAAAGATGACGATACCGGGCAGGCAATTTTATCCGGCATGGGAGAGCTGCACCTTGAGGTTGTTATCAGCCGCATGCAACGCGAATTCAAAACCAACGTCAATGTGGGCAAGCCCCAGGTCGTCTACCGGGAGACCATTGCCAAAAAAACGCTTGGTTCAGCCGTATTTGACAGGGAAATCTCCGGGCAGCGCCACTTTGGCGAAGTAAAATTAAAACTGAAACCTCTGCAGCGCGGCAGCGAAAATCTTTTCAGATCTGCAATCAGCGCAGAAACGATACCCGATATTTTTATACCTGCCATCGAAAAAGGGGTGATGGAAGCGTTGGGAAGCGGAGCCTTGATGGGCTATCCGGTGGTCGATGTTGAAGCCGTCCTCACCGGCGGCTCCTTTAAGGAATCCCTGGGCACGGAACTGGCCTATACTGTGAGTGCATCCATGGCCTGCAAAACAGCACTTGCAAACGGGCAGCCTTTTCTGCTCGACCCGATTATGGATGTGAGCGTCTATGTTCCGGAAGCTTTTATGGGGGATGCTATCGGGGATCTTAATACCCGTAGCGGCAAAATCGAATCGATTGAACACAAAAAGGGCCTGCAGGTCATCAGGGCCTCTGTTCCTCTGGCCCATATGTTCGGCTACTCAACCGCATTGCGCTCCGCTACCCAGGGCAGAGGAACATTTACCATGCAGTTCTCCCATTTTGACCGCAAATAACAAGACCCTTGAACATAGAGATAACCGGCGGCGGGCAAATGATGATCAGGTTGTTTGTATACGCCAAATCGGATTGAAAATGAGAACTTTCAAGGATCTACGACTTTCTGCCGTCCGGGTGCAACGAATGGTTCGCCGGTTTTATCTGCGTTTTAAATAGCTTTTTAAGTCTCTGTAGTAGTTTTCATGAGGCCCAATCATAATCAACTCCAAATTTTCACCGACGAACCGGTAAGACAAAAGATGTTGAACCGTCTGAAGCTTGAACTTGTGGACATAAACTCCACGGAGATCGCCTTTTTTTTCTGATCCGATAGAAGGATCATCAATAATTTTCCGGATCTGATTGTCCAACCTCTTTTTTTCTTGTTTTGAAAATTTTTTGACTTTTCGTTCAAATGACCGTGATTGAAGGATTTTCATTGGCTACGATCCGAATTTGTATTCTGACAATTCCCCATGTTCAAGCTCTATAAGGCCGATAAGAATGTCCTTAATTAAGCTATACGTTAAGTCAGGGTTTTCTTCGGCGCATTTACCAATTCTTGCCCAATGTTCGATCTGCCCCGTCAATGATCGTTTGTCTATTTTGCTATATATCTTGGCTTCTCGTACCAGATCGTCTGATACTCTTACAGCGGTCGTCATGGTAAATACCTCCTAAATTATTTTGTAGCGATATAACACAATATGTTGCTAAACGCAACTTTTTGTTTGTTTTTAAAACATTGAATGCAGAGGCGAACTCCGCAAATCAGCCGCCGCCAGGAAAGCAGTGCAGCTTGCTCGGTCTTTTGTAATGGCTAAATAGTAACGAAATTTGACCGCGATTCTTGCGGTCGGTTGCAGTGATTTGATATGTGTTCCTCTGCATAATTTGCATTTACAGCCTTGTTCATGGGCGCACCTTAAAACCCAATATCACTCTCTAAAAAGCTGAAATATTCCGTACTGTTGAAAATGATATGATCCAGTACGGTTATGCCCATAATTTCTCCGGCCTGCCGTAATCGCTGTGTCGTTTCAATGTCTTGTTCGGATGGGTTTAGCGCACCGACTGGATGATTGTGTGCCAGGATCACGGCCGAGGCACGATCGATAAGCGGATCGGCAAACACCTCCCGCGGGTGCACATGGCTTCTGTCAACAAGGCCGATGGAAACAACCCGGATATTGATAATCTCATTGGCACCGTTAACCGAAGCACAGAGAAAATGTTCTTGTTTTCGGTCTACGTAATGCCTGATATGCGGGACCAAATCGGCGGGGATTTCAATACGGATTCCTTCCGGGCGGATGCGGCGGCGGGAAAACTCAATGGCAGCCAGAATCAGGGCGGCCTTGGCATTGCCGATGCCGTCAAACTTTGTAAGATCATCGACCGATAAGTTTGCTCCCTTCTCGTCAATGACCGGGATCATTTTTTTGGCAAGAGTGATGGCATCGTGCCTGCGAGAGCCTTTGCCTATGAGTACGGCAAGCAACTCATGGTCTGTGAGAGCAACGGCCCCACGCTCAATGAGCTTTTCTCGCGGCCGTTCATGTTCCGGCAGATTTTTAATATTCCTTTTTGCCATAATACGTTACGCTGCTGCTTGCAAACCGTGCTGAATAACTGTTAATGCCATAGTGTCAAAAATTGACCCCGTATCAATATATTTGGGATCAACCAGCTCTTCGTACCGGCCCCGCTCTTCATATGCATCCTGTATCGAATAATTCACCCGACCGGCATAGGTGTTTTCAAGATAATAGATGTCTTCCTTATGGGCGGCGATTGTGGTCTGGATTTCCTCATCATGCATCTTTTCTTCGGTCACTTCCTTGATGTACAGGGCCTCTTCATCGCTGATCTGAAATTTCTTGCCGATTCTCTCAATCATATCCTGCACCGAGATCTTTGTGGGTGGCGGCCCGCCACCGCCTTTTCGTCCTTTTTTCAATTTTATTTTGCCGGAAATAGCCACTTCCCCTTTATACTGCACGCTGGCCTTGACCACACTTGTCTGCCGTATCTTTTTCATAAGTTCCGAAATCGACCCCTGCTTAATGAGCTGCGGGCCAACATATTCAGCAAAAGCGGCGAAGATGCCTATATGTTTGGGGTAGGTAAAAAAACAGGTCAGAAAATGATAACTTTTTACAAACCGGGCCAGCAGATAGACAAATTTTTTCCGGTCATCAAGTTCGGCAATCCTATCCTGAAATCTCTTGCGTAAACCATTCACCGTAAACTGCAGTTGTGCGTCATTACCCTCTGCAATGAGCCGCACCATTTTTGCGGCATCCTCAGGGCTGAAAACTTTGCTCTTTATTATCTCGTCGTAATAGTGGACACATTGCTGCTCATCAGGTTCAGAGCCTTCAAAAGGAGTGCCTTTGCGATACTTATTAAAGGCTTTCAAAATTGCATGGGCATTGTTGGTAAAATCAACAACCACAACGGTATCTTTGTTGTCATGACACCTATTCAGGCGGGACACGGTTTGCACGGCATTGCGATCGACCACCGCCTTGTCGAGAAACATTCCGGCAAGCAGAGGCTGGTCAAAACCGGCCAGGAACTTACTTGCTACCACCATCAGTCGATAATCTTCCCCCTCAAAGCGGTCTTCAATAAGCTCGCCGGGCAGTAAACCGTTCACCTGGACTTCGGTAATGTATTTGTTGGTCTTGGGGTGGATAAAGTCAGAAAAGGCATACAAAACCTTATAGTCAACTCCGTCTCGCTCTTTAAGCTTATCCTTGAGAATCTGAAAATATCGCAAGCCTGCCAGCCGGGAGCTGGTAACGATCATTGCCTTGGCCCGGGCGTCAATCAACGGTTTAATCTTTTCCTCAAATATGCGGAGCATAACTTCGGCTTTATACTGGATAAGACCCTCGTCTTGAAAGGCAACATTTTTCAAGGCCTTGCTCACCGCTCCGGCAGGATAGAGCTTTTCTTCATCTGCAGCGGGAATGATGGCACAATGCAGGTTATAAAGGGTTTTATAGGAAATAATGCCGGTGGCCACATCCACAATGTATCCTTCATGAATTGCCTCGGCCTCGGAGTAGGTGTCAAAAGGCTCGCCAAAAAGTTGTAAGGTGGCAGGCGATGGGGTGGCCGTAAAAGCGACAAAGAGCTGATTGGCATCGTGGGCGCGGATAATTTTGGCGATTTCCTCTTCCGGGTCGGCGTCGGCGTCGGCCGTATCACTGTCCGGTTCATTGGGATTGCGGAAAGGCACTCTGATGGCAACGCCCATTTTCCCTTCCTGGGAGCGATGGGCCTCATCGATTAAAAATGCCACCCGCAGTTTTTTTAAATCCGGGTCGTGCTCGATTTCATCCAAAATCCATTTGAATTTTTGCTGGGTGCTGACCACTATCGACCGGCCGGTTTCTAAATATATTTTCAGATTGCTGGCTTTTTTGGCATAACCGACCACACCCTGCAGGTGGGCAAAATTATCAAATTCATCCCGGATATTTTTATCAAGCGACTTCCGGTCCGTTAGCACGAACAGCATATCCAGCATCTTCTCGTTGGTGCCGGGCTTATACAAACTATGCAAGCGATCTGCCAGCCAGCAGATGGAAAGGGTTTTGCCGGAGCCGGCGGAATGATCAATAAGGTATTTCTTTCCAATATTATCGTGTGCCGTAAAATTGTCCAGGGCATCCTGTGCCACCTTGTGCACCATGCGGGATTGATGATAGCGGGGGAAAATGGTGCATGCAGGTCTTTCCTGTTTGTCGCGTTCGGCCTCTTTCCGGGGGACATAAATCAGAAAAAAGGAGAGTGCTTCAAGGATCGTCTCTTTAGCCAGCACATCGCGGTAGAGGAATTCGACCGGATATTCCTTTTCATTTTCAGCCTTGTTCTCAAGACCGGTATTATACCAGCGGAAATTGTTTTCTGCTTTTGGATCGGTGGCCACCATAACATCGGAAGTGTCTGCCGCGATATGGAGAAAGGGAAGTTGAAAAATTCTATCGCTGTGATCCCGGCCGGCGTATTGTTTCACTGCATCATGCACGGTCTGGTTTTTCTCGTGTTTCAGCTCCATGGTCATAATGGGGAGACCGTTTAAAAAGATGCCGAAATCGGGCCGTTTGCCTCCTTTGATGATCAGTTCTGGGATAAAGGTGATTCTATTCTCCCGGTAATGCTGGTTGGCAACACTCTCGCTGGAGCGGGGTTTTGGATAATAGAGTTTAAACTCCAGCCCCCGCACGGTGAGGCCATGCCGGATGATCAACCACAGGGGGGAAATCCGCAGTTCATCCTTTAAGGCCTTGAAAATTTCATCCCTGGCGTCGGTGCCGTAATCCGTTTCCAGACTTTCAAAGGTCTCTTTTTGAGTTGCCGTAAGAAAGGCGATCAGATGGTCCTCGGCAAAATAATATTCCGTGTCAATGATCTCATCCTGCTCAAGCAGTGCATATTGATGTTCGCGGATGAGATAGTCCGCAATATGACGTTGGAATTTCTTTTCCGGGCCTTCAAACATTACTCGGTTTTCCTGCGGAGTTCTGAAGCGGCCTGGCTTATCTGAGCTATAGTCTTATCGTCCCAAAGGTTTCGTTGCCATTTTGTATAATCAAACGGCTCTCTCATTATAAGGGAGATAAACCTTTCAGCATTAACCTGGCCGAATGTATTGACCAGTGCCTCAAACCCTTTGATTTTTATTTCAGTATCAGTGATCATTCTATTTCCTCCCTGATAAACGAGACTGGATCGGTTACCTTGATTTCAGTGATACCTGACGCCTTTTTCACAAATTGATCATCCGTGGTTAATAAATAATCGCATTTCATGACAACAGCGCATGCCAGATGCAACGCGTCTTTATTTCTGACCCCCATCCGCTCAAACCTTTCCGCAATTCCCAGAATTTCTTTTGTCCGATCCGTATCAACGCAAGAGTGTACCTTCCAATCTGTGATAGCAAGCTTTCTTTGTTCAAACGGATTTACTTCATTTTCAAGATCCAGGATGTATGACCATGCAAGTTCAAGTTTGCCTTGAACGATTCTTTCCTGAATATCCAGCTTGGCCTCTGTCTCAAGTTTAATCCGCAGTTGCTTCTGGTCGTCAAAAGGCCGGTTGAAACAGCAGTTGTCGAGATATATCTTCATTGTATATCCTATATCTCCTTATTTTTCAATTCTTGTAAATTATAAGCGGGGTACGGGTTTCCCCAGCGATTTCCCGTGCCCTTGCCCCTGCCCGTTGCAAGGCCGGATCAACCTTGGCGAGGTGGGAGTTTGAATTGTCTTTTTTCTTGTAATCATTATTGATCCTGCACATCATCCTCTGTTATCCACCGCTTGCCGGTGACACATTCGTGGATCAGGGACTTGCGGTATTGTACCAGGGTTGAGATTTGTTGTTGAATATTTTCTTTAATATGTTGGAGTTCGGAAAGTTTACCATCAAGGGAATATGCAATTTTACTTTGCTCTTCTCTTGTAGGAATTGCTATTCGGATATTTTTTATTTTTGTGCCAGTTATTACCGGTTGAGCTGTTTTGTTGGCCTCCGAATTTAAGTCTAAAGCAATAAAAACATATACAAGATATTTAAGATCGTGCATTGATTTTACTATAAGAGCATTATCACTTATCCATGATTGTTTGGTAACTAAATGAACATTGCCACAGTATGCACCAACCCTACCTATGGCGATGACCTCCTCATCGACATTGAAGTCGTTTGTCATACCCATAAATCCATTCCCACCAACAACTGGGTGCAAACCATTTTCATCAAGTTTGTCTGATATGAAATCTCCATTTCGGATAGATATTTCATAACGAAATTTAGTCGGTTTCCAGTCAATCGGTACCCTCCCAAAAAAATCAATATTGGAATCCTTCAACGCCACCGAATCATCCAGGCCGCGGGTGACGGCCTTGTGGATAATCGACTTGCGCAAAGCATCCAGGGTTTCAAGCTGTTTCTGTTTGGCTTCTATGGCTTTATCAATTGCAGCGCAGGTTTTGCCCAGATAGGAGGCGATTCGGTGCTGAACGGGGATTGGTGGTTTAATAGATGGAATTCGCTCAAGTTTTTCAGCGGTTAAGTGAGCAATCGTAATCCTACTTACAACTGCATCGATATACCCTATGCTCTTAATCAAATGAAGCCAATAATAAAGAAAACGAGTTGAGTCTTTCTTTCTTGCCCGAACTCTATTGATAGCGTTTTGAATGTAACAATTCGACAGCTCATTTTGCCAGAAAGAGGTTCTGCCGACGTCGCCCCCCTCGCTTACTAAAAGATCTCCATATTGTAAGGCTAATTTTTTCTTCTCCTGAGGAGCAAACCACATCTTTCGAACATCTGTTATGTCAACTCCTTCCCATCGGAGGTTTGCTGATCGCAAGTAATACTCTTCAGTTTCTGTTTCATTATGCTGTACAGATTGCAACATTTTTCCAAGGGTTACAACAAAGTCCCTTTTAAGCAAACGAAACTCCCAGTTTTCCGGTAAATTTTCAGCCCATTCACAAGCAACTGACGCATTATTTTTTACGATAGCATTCAATGTGAAACCCCCAACCCAGCCAACATCTTCTCCGCCTCTTTCTCCAGCGCCCAAAATTCTTTTAACAGCTCATCAGCCGGTTTTGGCGGCTGGTATTTATAAAAATACTTGTTGGGCAGGATTTCATAACCGAGCTGGGGGCTGTCCTGCCAGCGGATAATTGGTTTAGCGATCTCACGTTTGAGAAATTCCTCAATATCCTCGCCGTATTGGATATATTCATTGTCCGAAACATAATGGCGGTGGGTGAACTCGGCCGCAACCTCCAACCCTTTAATAAAGGCATTGATCGCCTTGTTCTTCGCTTTGGCTGACTTAAGGTTTTCCGTCAGCTTAGTTATCTCTTTGGCAAAGGCCTCCTTCACCTCTTTTTCAAATATTTTTACGAAGTTTTCTTCCGGGCCGAGGGTGAACCTGATTTCCCGGTCAGCCGTATTGAGCTTCAAGCGGATGCGGAAATCAAGGTCGGACTCATAAAATTGCTGTTCTTTCTTGATGTTGGCCGGTGTAAAGGCCTTGGTATACGGTTCGGTAAGCCAGGCGGGTTGGTCATTTTCATCGGTCTGCCAGAAGACCACGCTCACCTTATGAAAGGCAAAATCCTTGTTCTTGAATATTTTGACATGGTCATTCTGTTGATCATCCGTCCCGTTGCTGCGGTACAGCTCTACGATCTCCCGCCGGTGCCGGTCCAGAATACGGTTTCTCTTGTTGCCGAATGATTTTGGCTCTTTATCAAATTGCTTTCTCGCGTCAATGATCCTTACCTGTGCTTTACGCGAAACCGGTTTATTGTTGGTCAACAGCCAGATATAGGTGTAAATACCGGTATTATAAAACAACTGGTCGGGCAGCATGACAATGGCATCGAGCCAGTCATTTTCAAGAATGAAGCGGCGGATCTCGCTCTCGCCGGACCCACAGTCGCCATTGGACAGGGGCGAACCATTAAAGATAATAGCAATGCGGCTGCCGCCCTGACTGACAGGCTTCATCTTGGCAAGCATGGTTTGCAGGAAAAGCAGGGCCCCGTCATTGGTGCGCGGCATACCGGCCTGATAACGGCTGGATTGATATTTTCGCGCCTCTTTTTCATAACCGTCTTTGCCGCCCCAGGTGACACCAAAAGGAGGATTGCTGAGCATAAAGTCAAACTTATGCTGCGCTCCGGCCAACTGGTCGCCTGGCTCACGGCTCTGTTCGGAATGGGGAATCAGTGAATTGCCGTAACAAATCTCGGCCTGCTTATCGTCTTTGATCAGCATATCCGATTGACAGATGGCATAGTTTCCGGGTTGGAGTTCGTGACCGTGGACGGTGACCAACCGCTCCACATCTTCCTTTTCCTTATCGGTCGCGGCTTTGTCCAGCAGATGTTCCTTGGCAATGGACAGCATACCGCCGGTGCCGCAGGCGGGATCATAAATAGATAGATGCTTTTGCGGCAATGGAATATTAAGCAACTCCACCATCAGCCGGATAACCTCACGGGGAGTAAAGTGCTCCCCGGCCTCCTCGCCGCTTTGCTCTGAAAAGCGCCGCAACAACTCTTCATAGATATAACCCATTTCAAGATTGGACAGATGATCCGGCCCTAACTTTTCATTGGCGTACTGCCGTAAAATCGGAGCGAGCCGGGCATCTCTTACCATGCGGCTAATAACGGCCCGATAATCAAAATGATCAATAATATCCTGAATGTTCTCGGAAAAACCGTTGATATAGTCACGAAAATTCTTCTCCATCAAGGTCGGGTCTTCCTTGCAGATAGCCGCAAGCGTCCAATTGGTCTTATTGGAGAATGGTGATTGCTTCGGGTTCAGTTCAAGCTTTTTAACCAAGGTTGCAAGCGCTTCTTCTTTTATGTCCGGGCGCTTTTTTAGAATTTCAGCTACCTGGTTTTCCCGCCATGAGATCAACACACACTCCAATCGCCGGATAACAATGATCGGCAAAATAACACTTTGATACTCATAGGCCTTGAATTTGCCCCGCAGCCGTTCCGCCGATTTCCATATCTCATTGGTAAGATTATTAAGCTTGTTTTTGTTCAATATAGTTTTCATCAATTATTTCTGCTTTATCCTTTCAATTCTTTGGGCAGGAACCCCTTGTTTGAATTGTAGATTGTGTTGTAGATTAAGACACATATCATCGCAAATCACCGGAACCATAAAGCTGAGCGACGAAGGAGCGGGGCTTTTTGGTGTCCGTGTGCATTTGGCTTGTCATACCCCATGTACAGATACGCCTATACTAATAATGCCAATATCGCGAAAATGAGCGGGGCCAACAGTCGGTGTTTTTCCTTTTAATACTGGCCCTGTCTCAATCCAAGGCAATACATAGATAAACAGATAATTGGACTTATCGAAATGTATTGCATCAGGCGGTATTGGTATCTCCACTTCAACCGGGTCTCTCATGGCTTCAGAAACAGACGGGATTGTGGATTCAAATTCGTTAATTCCTATACGAAAGTTCTCGGACTGGCCTGGCCGAATTCCACCGTGATAAGACTTAATAATGACTGATACTTTCAAGTTGCTTGCACTTGGATCAATTCCTGAATTTCTGCATGAGGAAACCAGACTGAACGACTGGGTATAACCGACAGCTGCAAAACGGTTGTAAAAGTTTCCAATTTGATTTTCATCGGCAATCAGTGCAGTTGGACCAAGAAAAACTAAACTCTCATAACCTTTGTGAGCTTTTGTGAGTTCAATAAAATTGGAGTCACCGGGGTTGAGCGCCAAAACATACTTGTACGCAGAGAAATCAATATTGCTAATCTGAGACTTCATTTTGTTTACTAAATATTGCCCAATTTGAGTTGGCCCGCTGTCATCTGATATGAATTTGCCGGTCTCCTTGTCGAGAAAGACAACCCCTTTTACTGGCTGTGGGTAAATGTCTTGAGTAAGAGGGTTATAACTAACACCGAAACGATTTGGGTACACATTATCCCCAAGATGGATGTCTGTATTTTCAAGCAAATCAAGGTACGCAGTTTTAGATTGCGGAGGATTGTTCACCATAAGAATGTTTTTATCTCCTATGATCTGCTGCCCAGAACCAATATTCGAAATTGTAGGATCGGGCTTACTAGAAAGAAGGAGAAAAATGCCACCTATGATGGCTGCCACTAGTACAAATCCACCTGATATCCAAGCTGCCTTTATCGTTACGCTTCGAGAACTCATAATGTTTTATCCTGGGTTCGTTGCGCTTCAGCCGCGCGGCTTTTTGCGTCGGCTGAAAGCGCCTGGTTCGGCGAATTCCTCAGTAAGGAAGTCAATATGATCAACCTCGTGTGGTGAAATTGCTTTATTTACCGATGAGCGAAACCGGGTAAAAGTCCTCCGCTCAGACTCAACGTGTGAGAGATGATCCCAACCTCCCCAAGGTGGTTTTGATGCGGCATCTGCTTTTATGAGTAATCGCCGAGCTTTGTTGCCGGTAAACGCTACGGGACGAGTGATTTTTGATAACTCTTCACCCGCAATTTCAGACCACTGCACCGTCAAAATTTCCATGCCCTTCTCCAGGACTTCGGACGAAAGTCTGTCCTTTGATTTAAAATCCCAAGGGCGATACATCGGACCACCCATAGGCCCAACTGTATAGGTGGTAGGTTCGTCCACAAAGTAGAACTCGTTGTCTGGAATACCATTCACCAAATCTCTGCAACCGTTACGGTCTGCCCATTCAACGGTTTCCTCCCAGCGGTTCTTTTTCTCAATATCGTTGCTAAAGGCCCAGCCGGCGAGAATCAGAGGTTTAGGTGGCAAAGTCGGTGCGCAGTCATGCATTTTAGCGTATCGTGTCAAGCGCTTATACGCCTCATTCCATGGCATTGGATTTGGACAAATGCGTGTCATGTCTTTTTAAGCCGAACCCACAACTGAGAGGCAGCAATCAAGAATAGTTGATTGCACAAATATACATCCCTTCCAAGCCACAAAAGGTTGGGAGCCGCGATTATCTTGCTGTCCTCTCCAGTTATATGTTCGCTCTTTGATTACAGAAACTTATCAACTGAAAATAGAAAGCTCTGAAATGAGGGCATTTCCCACACACGATATCCGGGTTGACATTCATGAGCATACGAGAGGTGTGTGTACCCTTTGAGAATTGTTTTTCACCCTCATGTCTTTGAGAAGCCTCCATGATCAACTCAGAGAGCTTTTCTTCGCAACTGTTTCTTCCAGGATCTAGGTTGCTAAAAGATTCAGGGTTATTGAAAGAAACGCTTTTTGTACTTAACCACCATCTCATATTTGCATGTCTATTGCGGAAATCAATATCATTAGCAAAGGTATTATCCCAATCTGCAATCAACCAAGACTCAATTTCTGGAGCAGCAAAGCCAACCTGTTTCACTATATCTGCTGTTCCTGGAATATTATCAATAGCATCGAGAAAAAGTTTTTCCCGCGTATTCGCATCGTTGCAATCAAGATCATCCATAACCAAAATCAGGTCGGAAAAGCCGCTTTTCAATGCAATGATGAGTTCAGACTTAATCTGCTCCGCTAAACTTTTGCCGGTTCTGCCAAGCGATGACCGCGTTTCAGGTTTTCCAGGCTTAGGACCCGGTTTTTTTCTATATGGTGTTTTTCTTTCAAAAGCACATCCACTAAAATGGTTATTCAAAAATGGTATCAGGGCTTTCATTTCAGACACACCACCCCCGGCGAAAACCCAGACTACCATGGCCACCCCCCCACACTCGGATCCCCCACCCGGTAGAGATCTCCTAATTGCCAGCCCTCATCTAATTTTGGCTGCAATTCATTCCTTTGAAGTTTTTTGATTTCAAAATGGCTTTCATTCTTAGTGCAGAAACAGTAAATATTGTCAAGGCAGTCCGTAAAATGATCCAACAAATCGGCACTATGAGTGCTGATATAGATTTGAGTTTTTTGTGAAGCCTGTTTAATCCATTCAGCAAGAATCGGCATCCACGCTGGATGAAGCCCGATTTCCGGTTCATCGATCGATAAGAGGGGCGGTAAAAATGGAGAATGGAGAATAATTGCCCAGCAGAGCATGCGCACCGTACCATCAGACATTTCATTCAAGTAAAAAGGTTCTTTTTCTATCTTTTTGAAATACCATTCCACCGATAATGACAACCTTCCAGAATGGCCAGATCTTACCCGTTTCGTATTCGGCAGTATTGCTTTGACTGCATTTTCTATATGCTCCTCGAACTGTAAATCCTCTTGAATGAGATTAAACAATACAAGTGGTAGATTCTCCCCTGATGTGGAGAGGTAAAGATCGCTGGAACCGATTTTTGGCTCTGCATGCCGAATGGCATATAAGTTCATGTCATTGGCGTTATAAAATCGCCATTTTGTAATAGTGTCAATAAGCTCTCTTCTGAATCTATAAATAGGTGTCATTTCTGGTGGGTGTGCACTTTCTTCAAGCATTCTTGAAATATCGGCTAAAACCAGTCTGTTTGTCGGCACATTCGGAAGGGATTCAAAGTGGGAGGATCTTTTATATTGGTCTTGAAATAACGAAAAGACACCAGTACCGGACTTTATGTCATGGCACTTGTAGTAATAAAACGGTTCCTCATGACCGGGAGCACGTATAGAATCATAAAGGACCTCATAATTATTAAACACTCTTCCAATTTTCTGTATGAAAAGGTGGATATCTAGAGCTCCACCTTTAGTATTGATATCCGTTGGGGAAAATTCAAATTGAAATTCCACGTTGGCTGGACGTTGCATAGTGAGATCAAGCATTCTTTCACCGCCAAGCGCGGAAACCGCGTCGTCAAAAGAAGTAACACCTCTATCCTCAGCGGAAACATCTTCGATGGAATCTCTTAAAAAGCGAAAAATATTAATCAAGTTGCTTTTCCCCGAACCATTTGAACCTATAAAAACATTAAGATTTCCAAAGTTAACACCATTATCTCCTGTGGATATATTTTTATAGTTTTTTGTTTTTATTCCTAATATTTTTAGAGTATTATTTGTCATAATTTACCCTCCCCTTTTCAATCCTTATGTCGTGTCTGCCTGAATATCTCATACTTTTCAACCTCGACCCAAGTCTATACTTTAAATTAACCGACACCATTCTATCATTGGTCCATGTCGTAATCTTCACATACGCCCTGTATGCTGGGATTCATGATTCACTTGTGAGCGAACACAAAACTCAGCGGCGCGGCTTTTTGCGTCCGCTGAAGTGACAGGTTCGGTACGCCTTCTAAACTTCGACTTTAAAGCCCAGATCAACTTCAGATGCTGGAACACCTCCACGGATGCCCCAGTTATCAAGAGGGACTTCATGGAGTACGATGAATATGTCGTTGGAGGATATTCCCACTTCGCCTAATCCACGAACTATCCCTTGATAAAGTTCTTTTTTCGCTTGAAGAGAACGACCAACAAACATCGTAATTTCAACAAGAATATAGTTGTCACTTTTTCCAGGCGGAACTTCAAAATCTTCGGGAAGATATTTTATGAATCTGATATTCCGATCATTTTCTGGTATTTTGAGGGCTTCTCTCATAGCTATATGTACAGCATCAATTATTTCTTTCTTTTGAGAAACACCCCATTCTTTTCTGGCTTCTATCTTGACTAGCGGCATAACGTCCTCCGATTATATTTGATACCGAACGGCGCGTTTCACCTGCCGGCAGAGAAAACCACGGCCAGATAAAGATTAAACCATAATTGGACAAGGCTGCATTTTTGGAGAAACCGCACGGCCCTGCCGGTCAGGGTGCAAACGCATTGTTATGTGGTGATTTCACATTTCATCAACAAACAACCGTCTTCATGTTTAATAAATTCATTTCCTCGTAGTTCAACTTTCTGTGCAATCTGAAATCCAGTAAGTTTATAAACTGGTATTGCCAATGCGTTATCTGCGAAGACTATTAGACTCAAGGCATTGAATCCGTTTTCAATTGCCTTTTCTTTGGTGAGTGAAATCAGTTTCTTACCAATGCCACCGCTTCGATGACTATCAACTACGCACAATGCAT
>JABMQM010000301.1 GCA_013203195.1 Desulfobacteraceae bacterium
AGGTAGCACTCTCCCGCTGAGTTAACCGCCCTTTAGAACGGTCTGTCAACCATTTCTTTCAGTTCTTTGCCGGCCTTGAAAAAAGGTAATTTTTTGGAAGGTACATTTATTTGTACGCCGGTTTTTGGGTTGCGGCCAATATACGGCTTATAGTTTTTGACGGCAAAGCTGCCAAAACCCCTGATTTCAACGCGCTCACCTGTTGAAAGCGTCTCCTTGATGGCGTCAAAAAACGTATCGACAACTTTTTCAGCATTCTTTCTGCTTAAATTTGCTTTGTCTTTAATGGTAATGATTAGTTCTGATCGGTTCATGAAGACTCCTTTTCTTTACCCAATATCATTCAATATTTTAGGGAGTATCAGTGTTGTTTATATATAGAAGGTTGGAATCTTTTAAGTCAAGTTTTTTTTCTTAGTCAACCCGTCGAGAATAAAAAATGATGGTCAATCTTGGATTTCCGAGAAGGAATTCCCAAGTGATTCGATTTCATCAGGTGTCGGGAGGTCTTTTAAATCTTTGAGGTCAAAGACTTCCAGAAACTGCTTGGTGGTCGAATAAATAAGAGGTCGCCCGGGAATCTGCTTGCGGCCCAGTACCCGTATTAGTTTTCGTTCGAGCAGCATACGCAGGATACCGCCGCAATCGACTCCCCGGATATGTTCTATGTCGCTGCGGATGGCAGGCTGCTTATAGGCGATGATGGCCAGTGTTTCAAGTGCCGCCTTGCTGAGTCGAAGGGGAGTCCGTTGGATAAGCCGTTTAATCCATTCACGGTATTCCGGGCGGGAGCGGATTTGATATCCGCCGGCAACCTCCCGCAGCAAAAATCCGCCTTTGCGGGCCTCATATTCAGCCGCAAGCGTAGTAAGCGCCTCGTGGATATCTTTGGTATCGGCTTGTCCGAGGACCTTTTGGATACGGATAATGGTTAAAGGCGTTTCGGAAACAAACAGCAGGCTTTCAATAATGTATTTGATATCTTCCATTTAATAATGTTTAGAAAGACTTTTTAGACCAACGTCCGCATAGCCTTTAGTCTATTTATTGTCGTTTTCGGCAAGATGCTGGATACTGGATACTCGACTCTGGATAAAAATGATAAAATCATAAAATCAATTAATTACAAGTATCAAGTATCAAGCATCCAGTATCTGTCTGGTATGGCCAAAACATCTTTTTACATTTAGAATAAAGGAGTCCAAAACTTTTTTACCAAGACTTAAAGATAAAAGAGTCGGATAACACCAGTCTGGACATGCTGGACGATTCGAACCAGACTGAGTCTGACCATTTCCAGAATTGCGAGAAAGGTTACGATCACTTCGCTTTTCACCGCTCCTGCCGGAAAAAGCTCTTCAAAAGTCACTGATTCTCTGGATTCAAATATATCCGCAAGTTGTGATATCCGGTTTTTAACAGAGATGCTGTCAGCAGCAATACGAACTTTATCATCCGGAGATATTTTTTTAAGTATTTGCTGGAAGGCATCAATTAGCTCAAACAGACCGAGCTTTAAAACCTCATCCTGCCGGCCTGCCAGAAGCTCATCCCGATCAGTGCTTCTGGCAAAGATGTCTTCCCCTAAGAGGTCTCTTGCAGCTAAGCGCTCGGCCGCAGACTTCATCTGAAGATATTCTGCCAGTGGTCTGGCAATCTCCAGGCGGGGATCTTCTTGGTCGTCTTCATTTGCATGGATCGGGAGCAGCATCTTTGATTTTATCTGGGTCAATGTTGCGGCCATTACGATAAAATCTCCGGCAACATCTATGTTCATCGATTCCATCCACTGCAGATATTTCAGGTACTGGTCGGTGATCATAGCGATGGGGATATCATAGATGTCCACCTCATGTTTTTTGATAAGATGGACCAAAAGGTCCATGGGCCCTTCGAAAATATTGTCGAGTTTGACTTGATATACTTCTTCTTGCATAGCTATACGTCTATATAGAACAAGATCTTAAAATTTGTGTCGAGTTTTCCTATGGCCCTTCTACGCTAAGTTGATACGGATACTGGTCAACAAAAGAATGGTTATTTTAGCACTCCAGCATCCAGTATCAGGTATCCAGCATCGGTTCGTCTCAATTCATGTAATTGGAATCTCGTCAACGTGTCGGTTTGAAGTGAAGCTTCGCTATAATTTTAGGGCTGCTCTGACTTCCGTCATGGTTTGCCGGGCCACATTGCGGGCTTTGTTGCCACCTTCGTTGATAATGTCTTCAACAAGCTGCGGCCGGGCTAGGTAATATTCTCTTTTTTCACGTATTGGTTCCAGTGCTTTGATGAGACTGTTGGCCATTATCTGCTTGCATTCGACGCATCCGATTTGAGCACGGCGGCATTCATGGTCGATTTTATCCACGGTTTCCTTGTTACTGTACATCTTATGGAATTCAAAAACATTACATACTTCAGGATTACCGGGGTCGCTGAGTCTTGCCCGCTGGGGGTCGGTGAACATTTGAGCAGCCTTGGCGGCAATTTCATCGGAACTTTCCGAAAGGTAGATGGCATTATCGTAGCTTTTACTCATTTTACGCCCGTCAATGCCGAGTATTTTGGGAGTTTCGGTTAAAATTGCTTCCGGTTCCGGGAAAACTTCTCCGTAAAAGTAATTAAATCTTCGGGCTATTTCCCGTGTGATTTCGACATGGGGAACTTGATCGACACCTACCGGAACTCCGTACGCCTTGTACATAATGATATCTGCCGCCTGGAGCACCGGATAGCCGAGAAAGCCAAAGGTTGAAAGGTCCCGGTTGCTGAGCTGTACAATCTGGTCCTTGTAAGTCGGGTTGCGTTCCAGCCACGGTACCGGAGTTATCATCGAAAGGATAAGATACAGTTCCGCATGCTCCTTAACATGCGACTGGACAAACAGGGTGCTTTTATCCGGTGATAGCCCTGTGCTCAACCAGTCGATGATCATCTCTTTGATATATCCTGAAATAGAGCCAGGATCTTCATAGTCACTGGTCAAGGCATGCCAGTCGGCAATAAAGTAAAAACAGTCATATTCTTGCTGCATCTCCACCCAGTTTGCAAGGGCGCCGTGCAGGTTACCTATATGAAGCGGCCCGGTGGGGCGCATCCCGCTCAAAATCCGTTTTTTCCCAGTCATACACATCTCCTAATCAGTGATCAGTTCTTAGGGGTCTGCAACTCGTAACCCGTAACCAACCTATCTGCCCAGCAGTATCTTGATCAAAGGGTTTAGAAAAAAAGGAATAAGTTTACCCAGTGAATTTGTAATTAGCAAGAAAATAATTATGACCATGCCGAAGGGCTCAATGCGTGCAAAGTGCACCCTCAAACGCGCCGGCAGAAGCATGGTAAATAGTCGGCCCCCATCCAGAGGTGGAACCGGTATCAGGTTGAAAAGAGCCAGTACCAGATTTATGACCACACTATAGCCCAGCATATGAAAGAGGTCCATAATAATGGGTCTGAAGATGGAAGGATACCATATAGATTTAAAATGAAGCAAAAGCTGGAAACTTATCCCCGAGACTATTGCCAGGGCCAGATTGGCAATAACACCTGCGGATGCAACATAAATCGTACTTTTGCGAAGGTTGCGAAAATTGGCGAAATTAACCGGAACCGGCTTGGCATATCCAAAAATAATGGGAGAACCTGAGAATTTTAACACCAGCGGCAGCAGAAATGACCCGATAAAATCAAGATGCTTGACGGGATTCAGGGTCAATCTTCCTGCCAGCTTAGCGGTGGGGTCTCCCAGTCTGTAAGCAACATAGCCGTGAGCCACCTCGTGGATGGTGACGGCCAAAAGCAAGGGAACAATCATTACCACCAGCTGGTTCAGGTCGAAGTTATTGAACATAATTTTTTACAAATCCAAGTTCATCGTTGCGCGTTTTAAGCTGTCCGTTTAATTTTGCATCCAGGACAGCCTGCAGGATTTCCTTAAAGTTCGGTCCGGGCTCAAGTCCCATTTTTATAAGATCTTTGCCGGTTACCAAAGGTTGGATATGCCGCAAGCGCGTAAAATAGTTGGAGATCGGCTTTTTAACTTTTTCGCTTTTGGTTGCCGCCATCATGTAAAGTGCCAGTTCGATCCTAAAACCCGTAAGTTGGTGGTAAAGCGTACTGTTTGAAAGCGGAAGATGGCGTTCCATCCAATACAGACAGCGGTCGGCTTCAAATCGTTCATTGATGAAAATATCTATGTAGCGTGGTGCCAGCTCAATCCGCCTGCAGATTTCATGGATTGTTTCCTTGTCGCAATGACGAATTAGCGCCAGGAAATAAACGGTCCATTTCATATAGGATTCTTCCAAAAAGAGCAAATCATGCCACGACAAGACTTTTTTAACGGAATTAAATAAAGCTACAAGTTCTTTTGTAAGGGTTATTGAAGGATGAATAACATGTAAAAGATCATATTCGTGCAGCCTGATGATCGCGGAGGTAGGGTTTTCTTCTTCGAGAATCTGGCGCAGTTCAGAAAATACCCTACGGCCGCTGAGCCGTTTGAAAAAATCCATTTTGACGGCATTTACGATCAGACCTGAAGTCAGCTTTCCTATCGCAAAACCAAAACGCTGCTCGAACCTAATAGCCCTGAAAACACGTGTTGGATCCTCAACAAAACTTAAGTTGTGCAGAACTCTTATGGTTTTTTCCTTAAGGTCCTTTTGAGCTTGAAAAAAATCGATTAGGGTGCCGAATTTGTCGGGGTCTAACTGAATCGCCAAGGTATTAACGGTAAAATCCCTGCGAAAAAGGTCGAGTTTAATCGAACTCATTTCCACCGTGGGCAGGGCGGCAGGGAACTTGTAGTATTCAATTCTGGCGGAAGCTACATCGATTTTAAAGCCGTCAGGGAATATGATTACCGCTGTACCGAATTTTTCATAAGCGTGAATACGTGCCTTGACCGTTTTTGCGTACTCTTGCGCAAAAGCGATACCATCGCCTTCGATAACAATGTCTAAATCTTCATTGGTCCTGTACAGAAACAAGTCGCGGACAAACCCGCCGACAATATAGGCGTCAAAACCATTTTCTTGAGCCTTTCTGCCAATGGATTTCAAAATATCAATGATCCGGCGCGAAAGGCGTTCTTTCATAAATCTTGCAATATCTCTGGTTCTGGCATGGCTGGGTTCCTTCAACAGATCCGGGTACTCTTGACTCTTGTGTTGCTTTTGTCGAACCAGGATGTTCAGCAGATCGGTGCGTGTAATAACGCCTTTGATAACATTGTTGTCGATGACAGGGAGCACGCGTTGTTTGTTTTCGATAATTTTTTCCTGAATTTCGTGAAGCTCGGCAGCAGGTTTGACAAAAGCAAGCTCTGAGTTCATGTATTCTCTAACCGGAAGGTGGCCCAATAGATGGTAAAGAGCTTTTCCTATGATCTGGCGGGTGATATACCCGATCATTTTTTTGTCTTTGTTTTGCCCTTCGGTAACCAGAAGTGCATTGATATTATATCGAGTCAAGAGTTCAGCCGCTTCTTTGCAGGGGACATCAGCGTCGACCGTAATGGCAGGGGATGACATCAAATCCTTGGCCCGGCTTCTCGATCGGATTTTTTTATAAAGAATTTCGGTCAGTTCGTGTTCAATCTGTACCAAGGTTTTGCCCTTAATGGTTGCAGCAGCCGCAAATGTATGCCCGCCTCCGCCCAGAGGAGTGAGAATTGCTCCCACATCGACTTCAGGTATTCTGCTGCGGGCCACAATGTACATTTTATCTCCCATACGTGCGATGGTAAAAATAGCGTCAAGATTTTCCATCTTGACCATTTTGTGAACCAGAAAGGCGAAATCCGAGACGTAATTGTCGGTGGTTACGGTTGTAATCACAACTTCAACACCGTTGATATTGTAACGGATTGCGGCCTGAATCATATCGTTTAAAAGTCCGATTTGTTCCGGGCTGATTTCTCTGGAGATCAGGTTCGAGACAACGTTTAAATTTGCTCCCCTTGAAAGCAGAAAGGCGGCGGCATTGAAATCTTTTTCGGTGGTTGAGGGAAACGTAAAAGAGCCCGTATCTTCATAGATACCCAGACACATGATCGTTGCTTCATCTGGTGAGATCTCAATCCCTTTTTCCATTATAATTTCAGCCAAAATGGTAACGGTTGCTCCCGTTAGCTGGTGAACTTCGAGATGCCCGCTGATATCATTAGCTGCCGGCGGATGATGGTCATAGATGTGAATTTCCAAATCAGGCCTTTCCAGCACCGAGGCCAGCTTTCCGATACGACTGGCCTGCCTGGTGTCAACCAGAACCAGTCTTTTCAAGTCCGAAAAATCGATATCTTTGATCTCTGCCATATTGAAGAGATACACCATGGACTTTATAAAGAAATTTCTCAAATTTTTTTCCTGGGAACCGGGAAAAACCACGAGGGCGTCAGGATACAGTTTTTGGGCCGCAAGCATGGAGGCCAGTGCATCAAAATCGGCGTTTATATGGGTGGTAATGACGGTAAGATTTTTTTTGCTTAGCACGTTTTTTTTTGCCACAGCCCGGTCCTATAAGAAAAGTTATGTCTTTTTAATCATATATGATACGGTTAATCAAGCGCAAGATCAAGCAAACTTAACCCCTTAATGAATTATGGCAAATTAGCGCTATAGCGATTTTCAAAATAACCTTTCGTTTCAGCCGTCGGATAATATTAAAGGAAATTGATCAATCGGAACATATTTATAAAAACGCTATAAGATCTATTCGTCCACTGAATTAGAGAGCGGCGAAGCCGCGTTATATAAAACCGCGCATCGATTTTATTTGTAAAGCCGTTGTTGTTTTGGTAAGAATATGATACTGAATTATAATAATATTTTGACATCACACGGTAAATGACAAAAAAACAAGATTCAAGTTACAGATACATTTTCGGTCCTGTTCCATCCAGGCGGTTGGGTATGTCCCTGGGTGTTGATATTGTGCCTCACAAAACATGCACTCTCGATTGTGTCTACTGCGAAAGTGGCCAAACCACCCGCCTAACAGTGAAGCGCAAAGCATATGTACCGCTGAAAAGGGTCAAAGCAGAAATTACAGCCTTTTTAGCGAGTGGGCCGCAACTTGATTTTGTAACATTTTCAGGTGCGGGTGAGCCGACACTCCACAGCGGCTTTGGAGAGCTTGTTGGTTTTATAAAAACTGCTTTTCCGCAGTATAAGTTAGCCTTGCTGACCAATGGCTCTCTTTTTTATAGATCCGATGTCAGAGATGAAACTCTTGATTTGGATCTTGTAAAAGTATCACTGGATGCTG
Organism: Desulfobacteraceae bacterium; assembly: GCA_013203195.1. Taxonomy (GTDB): domain Bacteria; phylum Desulfobacterota; class Desulfobacteria; order Desulfobacterales; family UBA11574; genus Desulfatibia_A. Next base: position 7,270 of record JABMQM010000301.1, read on the forward strand.
CATGTGAAAATAATTTCAGACGGATAAACAGGCCGCATCGGGAATTGGGACTTTCTCATATTATTGAAGGCTTGATCGCTTTTAGAAATAAATTCACAAAACAGTTCTGGATTGAAGTTTTTTTGGTCCCCGGTTATAATGACGGCGAAAGCGAGCTAAAGGAAATAAAAAAAGTCTTAAATATCCTGGCGCCGGACAGAGTTCAACTAAACACTCTTGACAGGCCCGGTACCGAACCCTGGGTAAAGCCTGCCGGCAAAAAGACATTGACGGACATAGCCGCTTATTTATATAATGCCGAGATTGTTAAGCATTTAAAATCAGACCAAAACAATTGCGATTTTGGCGACGATTTTTACCAGCGCCTTTTGTCAACCATAAAACGGCGGCCATGTACAGCCACTGATGCTTCACGGCTTTTGGGTGCCGATGTTAAAGAGGTTCGCAGGTACCTTTACGCCTTGATAGAGAAAGGGGCGATTACCAAAAAGAAGATGCCCAGGGGAACCTTTTATATGATTATATAAAACGAAATTGACTTATATATGTTCCATGAGTAATGCTTTTCAGGATTACGGTTAACCTTATGAATACTGGTTTCATATGAGTTCCATCAGGTCTCCATTTGAGAGGGAGGATTGATCATGCCAGTTTTTGTGTGGAAGGGAAAAGACAGAAACAATAAAACCAGAAAGGGAGAAATTGAGGCTCCGACCGAAAATGCCGTACGCGCCGAATTGATAAGAATTAAGATTGCCAATTTTAAAATCAAGCCAAAACCGAAAGATCTTTTTGCAAATGTCGCATTTATGCAGCCCAAAGTGGGACAGGCTGATATAATTCTTTTTTGCAGACAATTTTCCACTATGATCGACGCGGGACTACCTATTATTCAATGTCTCGAAATTCTTCATTCTCAGCAAGAGAACGCCACTTTTAAAAAGATGTTGAAAACGATAAAAGCGGATGTTGAGGGCGGCCAAACCTTTGCAGAAGCACTGGGCAAATATCCCAAACAGTTTGATGATCTTTTCGTCAATATGATTCAAGCCGGTGAAGCCGGCGGTATTCTTGACACGATTCTGCGACGACTTTCCGCATATATGGAAAAAGCGGCCAAACTAAAAGGCCAGATTAAAGGTGCCTTGACATATCCCATTGTAACCTTGGTTATTGCCTTTGTTGTGGTTGCCGTCATCATGGTTTTCGTTATTCCTGTCTTTGAAGAGATGTTTGCCGGTATGGGGTCGGCACTACCGACGCCCACCCAGATCGTCGTCAATATGAGCCGCTTTACTAAAGGTAATATACACTTTATTATCGGTGGTATCGTTGCGTTTGGATTTATTCTCAAGAAGTTTTATGCTACCGAAAAGGGTCGCATGATTTGTGATGACGTCGCTCTGAAGCTGCCGGTATTCGGGTCTTTAATCCGCAAAGCTGCTGTTTCCAAGTTTACACGCACCACGGGAACAATGCTTTCCAGCGGAGTTTCGATATTAGATTCGCTGGAAATTGTTGCTAAAACAGCCGGTAACAAAACCATTGAAAAGGCTGTATACGAGACCCGTGCTGCCATTGCCGAAGGTCGTACAATGTCCGACCCTCTTGCTGAAAGCGGGGTTTTTCCGTCAATGGTTTGCCAGATGATTGCGGTCGGTGAATCCACCGGTGCTCTCGATGCAATGTTGGGAAAAATCGCCGACTTTTATGATGAAGAAGTCGACCAGGCTGTGGAAAACATGACCGCATTAATAGAACCGTTTATGCTGGTGTTTCTGGGTGTGGTCATCGGCGGACTGGTCGTTTCAATGTATCTGCCCATATTCAAAATGGCAGCTGCGATAGGTTAATCGATTCATCAAAACTCTAGATTCGAAACTCGGATTTTAAGTTTTTATAATCAACCCTTTAAAGCCATGCCCTCTGGGCGTGGCTCCTTTGTTATCTATGCCAAACTCCCTTTTTACGTCCGAAAGTGAATATTATCATAGGCTAAAATGGCTTATGTTCTTTCGGCTCCTTTTTACTTCCCTGCTGCTTGGCTCCACGATTATACTGCAGCTTTCAGAGAGTCCTTCGCCGCTGGCCAAGCCGCTTTTGGTCTTATACGGCCTTATCGCCGCTATATTTCTGCTTTCATTTATTTATGCCGTCATTCTGCCCCGATTAAAACGCGCACTTATCTTTATATACATTCAAATCGCCGCTGACACATTTATAGTAACGTTGATCATTTTCGTAACCGGCAGTTTTTCAAGCATTTTTTCATTTCTTTACCTTGTCGTGATTATCTATTCGAGCATGCTCCTTTTCAGAAAAGGCATCATAATAATGGCTGCGCTGTGCAGTATCCAGTATGGGATCATGGTTGACCTTGAATACTATGGTTTTATTAATCCGTTCGTTATGGAGGGGAACTTTACAGCCGTTAACTATCCCGGAGGGCATGTTGTTTTTAAAATTTTGGTAATTATGGTGGCTTGCTTTGCCGTGGCGCTTTTAAGCAGCCTTTTGTCTGAGCAGATCAGAAAGACAAAAGATGAGCTGCTGGCCTTGGAAGAACGTGTCAAACGAGTTGAGAAGTTGGCTTATATGGGTGAAATGGCAGCGGGTATGGCCCATGAAATCAAGAATCCGCTGGCTGCACTGGCGGGCTCAATCCAGATTTTAAGGCAAGGGATTCGCTATCAGCCTGAGCATGATAAATTGATGCAGATTGTTCTGCGTGAGACGGACCGGTTAAGTACCCTGGTTAATAATTTTCTTTTGTTTGCCAAACCTCCGGCCGCCAAAGTCGAAAAAGTAAAGCTCGACAGCGCCGTGGCAGAAACAGTCAAGCTTTTTGAAAAAGACGCCAGTTGTTTTGGAAGGATTTCGATTAAA
>JABMQM010000302.1 GCA_013203195.1 Desulfobacteraceae bacterium
ACTTTAGGCACTTTAGCTCACTTTAGGCACTTCGCACTTGTTCAATTTGCTGGAAATCAGCCCCCTTCAGGGGCAAACCAAGGCCTGGTCCTCTGGGCCAGGATTCTTTACACCTCCACCGTAAAGATGGCAAACTCCGGGCAGATAATCTCGCAGTAGTGGCAGTTGGCACAGTCTTCCTGCTTGGTCACCTCCGGAGGATGATACCCTTTGACGTTGAATTTTTTGGAAAATTCGAGAACCTGCCGCGGGCAGAAATCGATACAGTACCCGCAGCCCTTGCAGCGGTCTTCGAGGATATGCACGATACCCTGAGAAACCTGAATCAAATCTGCATCAAGCGGAACCCGCCAGAATTCCATAGGTTATTTCTCCAATGATAAAGTTTGATGGCGAACCTTAAAGCGGCATTTAATAATACATTTAACGAGTACCTGTCAATTGTTAAATCAACGGGCATTCCAAATAACAGAGACACCCCCCGATTTTTTAAGAGGGTGTCTGTAAATTCTTTCATCGAACTGAAATTCCCTGCAAAAAGCTGCAGAGAAGGCGCGCCCTGTGACAGTGTGACTCCTGGACGTTACTTATTATTTGTCATTGGTCATTGATTTACCGCTATTGTTTTTTTTATCGAACTATTATAGGACTATGGAAGTAACTGAAACGGAGAGCTGCGCTTGACGAGCACTTTGTTTGAGGAGCGTCCTGTCGGACTTAAAAAAGATTGAAAAATTTATGAGCAAAACAAATTTCGATAACAACGCCATGATAAAAAGAGAACCGATTGCCGTGGTCGGGATGGCCGGCATTTTCCCTAAAGCTCCTGACCTGGATATATTCTGGCAAAATATTGTTAACAAAATCGATGCTACCTGCGAGGTTCCCCCCAACCGCTGGATCGTCGAGCCGGATGCGATCTACGATGCTGATCCCGGACCGGACAAAACCTTTTCAAAACGTGCTTGCCTGATCCATGATTTTGAATTTGACCCTGACGGATTTGAGATTGACGCAAAGCTTTTACAGGCGCTGGATCCGCTTTATCATATTGTTCTGCATACCGGCCGGGAAGCTTTATCAAGTTGCAAAGCCACCGCCTTAAATAAAAAAAACACCGGGGTTGTTCTGGCTGCCATTGCCCTCCCGACTGATGGTTCATCTTTTATCACCAGACAAATTTTGGGTGCTTCTTTTGAAGAGAAACTATTCGGTAATATTGGCGTAGAAAACATTGAGCACCTTTCCAGGGAGCAGTATCTGGCCGGCAAGGTCACCAGCCTTCCCGGTGCTATTCTGGCTGAAGGGTTGGGTCTCGGGGGCGGAAGCTATACCCTAGATGCGGCCTGTGCCTCATCTTTGTACGCGGTTAAACTTGCCTGTGATGAACTCTGGAGCGGCCGTGCCGACGCCATGATAGCCGGAGGGGTTTCCAGACCGGAATGTCTTTATACTCAGGTCGGTTTCAGCCAGTTGCAGGCTTTATCTCCTTCAGGCCGATGCGCTCCGTTTGATGCCGGCGCAGACGGCCTGGTTGTGGGAGAAGGGGCCGGCATGCTCGTTTTAAAACGGCTCGACGATGCCTTACGCCACCAAGACAATATTTGTGCTTTGATCCCGGGAATCGGCCTTTCCAATGATATTCGCGGCAACTTGCTGGCCCCGGACAGTGAAGGCCAGGTACGGTCCATGCGCAGTGCTTATACCGCCGCCGGCTGGACACCCCATGACATCGACCTGATTGAATGCCATGGCACCGGCACACCGGTAGGGGATGCGGTGGAACTGCAAAGCTTGAAAAACCTATGGGGCCCATCCGGCTGGACTGCGGAGCAATGTGCCATCGGATCCGTCAAATCAATGATCGGCCATCTTTTGACAGGGGCCGGTGCCGCCGGAATGATCAAGACCCTTTTAGCATTCAAACACCGGACACTGCCGCCGTCACTTCACTTTAAGCAGGCACCGCAAAAAAGCCCGCTTAGCAACAGCCCTTTTCGGGTACAGACCCGCGCGGAAAAATGGATGCGAAGAGCAAACGATGACCCGCTGCGTGCGGCGGTGAGCGGATTTGGATTCGGGGGAATAAACGCCCACCTGCTTTTTGAAGAATGGAACCCGGAAATTGAAAAATGTCGATTGACGATCACAGAGCATCGTTCAGCGGCCGTGGAGCGTCAAGCTCCCATCGACCTGCCCTCTTCTGAAATTGTACCTGTTGCCCTTGTCGGCCTGGCAACTCATTTTGGTTCTTTAACGAATTTGCAAGAATTTAAGGAGGCTATTTTCAGAGGTGATTCGATTATCGGAAAGCGTCCGCTAAACCGCTGGAAAGGTTCCGATAATATTGCTGAAAAGCACCTGGGGCTGCCGCTTTTAAACGGTGGATATATAGATGATCTTTTACTCGACACCACCGCCTTTCGCATACTCCCTGCGGAAATCCCTGATATCCTCCTGCAACAGCTTCTGATGCTGAAAGTCGCTGCCGATGCCATGGAGGATGCAGGGCTTCCACAAAGAGAGGAGCGCCCGCGCATGGGTGTTATCATTGGCATGGAATTTGATTTTGAAGCCACTGATTTCCACCTGCGCTGGAACCTGTATAATTTGGTTCAAAAATGGAGCAAAGCAAAAGGCTTTGACCTTGATGATCAAGCAGCAGCCGCATGGCTTGAATCGCTGAGAGACTCCTGCGGTCCGCCCCTGACAGCCACTCGAACGGTTGGTGCCCTGGGAGGAATTGTTGCCAGCAGGCTTGCCAGGGAATTTCGTTTCGGAGGTCCCAGTTTCGGCGTCTCCTGTGATGCGGCTTCCGGCCTGAAAGCTCTTGAAATCGGGGTCAGGTCTTTGCAGCAAAATGAAACCGACGCGGTTCTGGCAGGCGCAATAGATCTTTGCGGTGATGTGCGCAGTGTCATCTCTGCCAACAGCATAAGGCCATTTACCAAAAGAGAGGAAACGCGCCCATTTGATCAGTCGGCCGACGGGACCCTGCCGGGTGAAGGTGCTGCGGCAGTTGTTCTCAAAAGGCTTGACCAGGCCGTAAAAGACGGCGACAGAATATATGCTGTTATTAAAGGGATCGGAAATGCGAGCGGAGGCGGCATTGGCCGCAACTCTCCTTCCAAAGAGGCTTATCTTCTTTCCCTGCAACGGTCCTTTCAGGATGCCGGCCTGGCTCCATCAGCGGTCAGCTTTGTTGAGACCCACGGCAGCGGCGACCCCGCGGAAGACCGGATGGAAGCAGAAGTCCTTAACAGCTTCTTTGCACAAAACCTTGAGCCGTGTGCCGTCGGATCCCTAAAACCAAATCTGGGACATGCGGGGGCTGCCTCCGGACTGGCCTCACTAATCAAAACCAGTCTTTGCCTATACCAGGAGATAATTCCTCCTCTGAAAAATTTTGTCAAACCCGCGCACCAAATTCGGTCCGGCAGCGCCTTGCATATACCTGCTTTCCCGCAGTACTGGTTGAGAAACAGACAAGACGGGCCTCGCAGGGCCTGTACCAGCGCCGTGACCCCTGACGGCAACTGTATGCATGTTATCCTCGAGGGTTTTGAATATGAATCCGTTGAGCTTATACCGGAGAAGGTCGCCGCAGAAAGAATAAATCCCCTGGGATTAAAACCTGTGGGACTTTTCGTGCTGGAAGGAGAACGTAGAAGCGACCTGCTGGAGAACCTTGAGGCCCTTGCGACGCATATTAAAAACATAATGAATGCACCCGGCCCGCATTCATCTTTTGAAAAATCCGACCCGGGAAATAATGCAAAGATCGATTTTGCCGCTTTTTCCTGGTATCAAAAAAACAAATTTGATCCAGCCAAAAAAAATGCGCTCTCCATAGTAGCAGGCGATTTTGCACAACTGGAAAAATATATTTTCGAAGCTCGCCAAGCAGTTGTATCCGCAACAGCCTGCAGCATGAACGGGCCGGGCGGAGTATGTTACACCCCCGCTCCCCTGGGGCCCCACACTGAAGTAGCATTTGTCTTTCCCGGCTCCGGCAACCATTTCGTTGGAATGGGCCGCGGCCTGGGTGTCCGCTGGCCGGAAATTCTGCGTAAAATGGACGCGCAAACCGGACACTTAAAGACTCAACTTATTCCCGAATGTTATGTCCCGTGGGGGACGGCATGGATGCCGGGATGGGAAAATGCAGCCCTTGAAAAGATTGCTTCCGACCCTCTGCACATGATTTTCGGCCAGGTCGTACACGGGTGTGTTGTCGCCGACCTTGTGGGCGGCTTCGGTTTGAAACCCTCGGCGGTTATCGGCTACAGCCTGGGTGAATCCGCCGGGCTCTTTGCACTGGGTGCCTGGCCCGACCGCGGCGAGATGTTAAAACGTATGAGTGCAACCGATCTGTTTTCCAGGCAGCTGGCCGGACCCTGTCGTGCCGCTCGTAAAGCCTGGAATATACCGTTGCATGAAGAAGTGAACTGGTGCGCGGCTGCCGTGAACCGGCCCTCTGCTGCGGTACAAAAGGTAATCGACACGTTACCCTTTGCCCGGCTGCTGATCGTCAATACCCCTGATCAGTGTGTCATCGGCGGTCGTAAAGATCAGATTGAAGCTGTTATCAAAGAACTTGAATGTGAAGCCGTCTTTTTAGAAGGCGTGGTCACGGTGCACTGCGATGCCGTCGATCCGGTGGCGGATGCTTACAGACAGCTGCACGTTTTTCCGGTCACACCCCCCGAAGGTATTCGCTTTTACAGTTGTGCCCTGGGCCGTTCCTATGAACTGAGCAGCGCCGGCGCCGCTGATTCCATTTTAAAACAGGCAGCTTCGGGTTTTGATTTTCCGGCCCTGATCAAGCAAGCCTATCAAGACGGCATCCGCATTTTTCTGGAAATGGGGCCACATGCGTCCTGTACCGGAATGATCAACAGCATCCTCGACAATCAGCCCCACCTGGCGGTTTCCGCCAGTGTTAGAGGTGAAGACGAAGTTCTGACGATTTTCAAATTTCTGGGCACTCTGATTGCACATAAGGTGCCGGTCGAACTTGACAAACTCTACCCAAGCGTTTCACCGGCTTTCAGCAGCACTGAAACTTCAAAAGAAAAATCCGTACAACTAATCAGGCGGATTGTAGGCGGCCAGGCACCATCCCCGGCCCTGCCGGAGCAGGGATCAGGGGCCAGGGAGCAGGGGTCAGCCGCCTACGCAGCGCTACGTAGTGCAAAGGAGGTCAGAGAAGAAAAACTTTCAGAGCGCGATACC
>JABMQM010000303.1 GCA_013203195.1 Desulfobacteraceae bacterium
CCACATTGTTTGTGCCGATGCAGCCCTTGAACAGTTTGGACGCCGCATATCCATCGGCAATCGACCATTGCCCGGATCCGTAAATGGAGACCGCATCCTTTCCACGATTTTTGATGGTCTCCTTCATTTTCTCAGCCACCAGATCAAGGGCCTCTTTTATGGGGGCTGCCACCAGCTTGCCGTTTTTTCGGATCAGGGCTTCGGTCACCCTGTCTTTACCGTATAGGATCTGAACCGAGTGGTATCCCTTTACGCAGCATAAGCCCTTGTTTACCGAACAGTTGGGATCACCCTTTACGGCCACCGCCCGGTCCCCGGAAACACCCACCAGAAGGCCGCATCCGGTACCGCAAAACCGGCAAGGCGTCTTCTTCCATTGAATCCTGCCGGAAGACGAATCCAACGCCTTCCAAGCACCGAAACTGATTCCTGGAAATAGCACCGCGGCGGTCGTGACAGCACTTTGAACGGCTGCAGCCTTTATGAATGCTCTTCTGCTGATATCCATGTGCAACTCCTTATCGTATATCCTTTGGTTACCCGTCCGTATGACCGAATGTCATGCCGAGAGATTCTAATGATTTTAACTGCTTAAGCTTTTTTTGAAGTTTCTTCTCCCTCACCTCATCCGGCGTGTCGGTCACAAGGATCAGGATATCCTGATTATCAGAGGGCATGACCTCACAGTATTTGAGAACGGCAAGGTCATCGATCAACTCCTTTTTTCGCCCATCCTTCGGGTATGCAAGGTAGCTGAAAACAGGCATTTATTTCTCCTTTTGGAATCGAGCGCATCCGCCGGTAGCCGGTGTTTCCCGATTAAGGGTTTAACGTCGACCATAATTTAAAATGGGATTCCTCAATCGACCTGTCGGGTCGTAGCCGGAGGCGTAGCCTGAAGCTCGCAGAGCGACCTGTCGGGTCGTAGCCGGAGGCGTAGCCTGAAGCCCGAAGCGGGCGAGAGCACCCCCCCCTCCGTCTTTTTGAATTTTAGAAAAGGGCACCGTAAAGAAGTTTGGGAAACCAGAGCGATATGATCGGAATATAGGTAATAATAAAGAGAGCGACCAGCATGATAACCATAAAGGGTGCCGCCCCTTTGAAAACATCCCATAGAGACAAGCCCGAGATTCCGCTGGCCACGAAAAGATTGAGGCCCACGGGTGGGGTTATCATTCCGATTTCCATGTTCACGGTCATGATGATCCCGAAATGAATAGGGTCTATATTCAGCTGCAACACAATGGGCAGAAAGAGTGGTGCCAAAATCAGAATGGCTGCGCTGGGTTCCATGAAGTCTCCAACAAAATATAGCAGTATATTGACAAAAAGAAGGAAAACCCAGGGTGTTACGGCATTTTCAATAATAAACGCGGCAATCGCTTTAGGAATTCCTTCGGTGGTGAGAATGAAGGCAAAAAGCATGGCATTTGTAATAATGAAAAGTATCATGGCCATCATTACAGCGCTGCGAACGAATACCCGGGGAATATCCCGGAATTTAAGATCTTTGTATACGAAAAGCCCCACAGCAAGAGAATAGAATACTGCCACGGCAGCGGCCTCCGTGGGGGTAAAAATCCCTCCGTAGATTCCGCCAAGAATCAGAAAAGGCATAAAAAGACCGGGCAACGCTCTCCAGAGCAAAACAAATCGCTCTTTCCAGGGTGCGGGTTCTCCACCCTTAAAGCCTTTTATGCGGGCATAAACAACGGCTGTTATTATAAAGAGAGTGCCCATAAACAAACCAGGACCGACACCGGCCATGAAAAGCTTGCCCACGGATTGTTCGGTGGCCACACCATAAACGATCATGGGGATACTGGGAGGAATAAGAATGCCCAGGGAGCCGGCCGAACCGAGCAGGCCCACACTGTATTTGGCACCGTAACCCGAGGCAATCATGGCCGGGATCATGATGGTGCCGATGGCCACCACCGTTGAGGGGCTGGACCCGGAAATCGCAGCAAAAAACATGCAGGAAATAATAGAGGCCACTGCCAATCCGCCGCTGTAATGTCCCACAAAGGCATTACATACTTCTATGAGGCGTTTTGAGACCCCTCCCGAGGACATGATATTGCTGGCCAGGATAAAAAAAGGAATAGCCATGAGGGCAAAATGATCCAGGCCGTTGTATAATTTTTGGGCCACAGCCATCAGGGGAAGGGCGTCATGGTACCAGAATGTGGTGATTACGGAAAGGCCCAGGCAAATGGCCAGGGGCATCCCCAGGACCAGATATACAAAAAAGATAACAAAAAGAGTAATGCCCAGGCTCTCCATTAGGGTTCTCCTATAGAATTATGTTGCTGTCATGTTAAAAACATCAACACTTTGGCTAATCATCCGGGGTGTGAACGAGCTTTTCCTTGTCATCTTCGGACAATTCGTGCAGACGGTCTATTGTAAACGACTCCCCTTTAAGCACAGAGACCAGGCGCTCGATGAAACGCAGACTGACCAGCACCCCTCCTACAGGTATGGCCAGGTAACCTATCTCCATGGGAATGCGCAAATCCCGGGACAGAAGGTGGTTGCGGCTGATGAATTGTGCAAACTCAAAGCCTTTGACCGCCACGATGATTCCGAAAAGCAAACATAAGGCAATGGAAACCGTAATTAAGACACGCTGGGTCTTGGGGCCAAACTTCACTACCAGAACATCGACTCCGATATGGATATTCTCCTTGATGCCCAGGCTGGCCCCGATAAAGGTACACCAGATAAGTGCCATGACGGTGATTTCATAGGAGCCGCTCCAGCCGGTATTAAAGACATATCTTAAAATTACCTCCTGGAAGGTTAAATAGGCAGCAATACCTATCAGAGCAACCACCAGGATTTCTTCTGTTTTGTCCCAGATGCGAATAATCTTCTGCATAATGGTTTCCTTGGGCCCCGGGGAGCAACGCTCGCCCGGGGTTTTAGGCAAAGATAATTATTTCATCATTTTGACTTGCTCGACCCACTTGGTGGGAACGACGTCGGCGAACTTGTCGTGCACCGGCTTCATGGCCTTTTGCAGCGCTGCTGTTTGCGCGGGCGTAAGGTCAAAAATTGTGAGGCGGCCACTCTTTTGGGCGTAATCCCTGATCAAGGCTGACTGCTCTTTGTCCAGCTCGATGGCTTTCATACGTGCTTCTGCCGTAACCTCTGTTAATATCTTGCTAATGGTCTTTTGGATGTCGGCCGGCAGCGTATCCCAGAATTTTTGATTCATGATGACGGCATAACCGAGATAGCCGTGATTTGAAAAGGTCATGTACTTTTGGACTTCGTGGAACTTTTTGGTGTAGATGTTGGAAGCGGTATTCTCCTGGCCGTCCACCACCCCTTGCTCAAGCGCATTGTAAACCTCGGCAAAAGGAAGTTTGAGCCCGACGGCGCCCAGGCCGTGCATCTGGGCCTCGAGAACATCGGAGCTCATGATTCTGAATTTTACACCTTTAAAATCGGCTGGTTTAATCAAGGGGCGCACATTATCACTGAATTGTTTGAAAGCGTTATCCCAAAAGGTCATCAGCTTAATACCCAAACCCCGCTTAACAAACATGGCGCGGATATCATCGCCGATGGGTCCGTCAACAACCTTGTGGACGGTCTCGATTGTCGGAAAGAGAAAGGGCATGTCAAAAAGCTGCAGGGCCGGCACCGAGCCGACAAATTTTGCCGAGGAAGGCGCCGCCATCTCGATGAATCCGGCCGAAAGGGCTTCAATGGCCTGGTTGTCGCCGTAAAGCTGGGCACTGGGGAAAACCACAACCTTTACCTGGCCCTTCAGGGTCTCATTAACACGCTTGGCAAACTCATTGGCAGCCCATCCCTTGGGGGTGTTTTCCGATACAACATGGGAAAAGCGGATTTTAAAGGGTTTTTTCTTGGCCGTGGCAGCCGGAACTACCAGCAGCAAACACAAAACTACAACGCACGCAACATAAAAGAATCTTTTCATGTTTTTCTCCTTGTTTAATTGTTAATGGTTGCGGTTGCCTGTTTAAAAGGGTTCAGTCAATCGTCTTGGCTTTATGGAAAAGATGCATGGTAATTATACCGCTTTTAACAGGTGCAAAGAAAGCTGTCAATCAGACAGAGTTGTATTTTGTTGTCAGATTTTTTCTTACAAGCAATAAAATTGCACAGCGATTTAATACAACGCCCCGCTATTAGCGGGGCGAGGACTTTCAACGCGGATCATGGTTCGACGAGGCGGTTTTGCATGGCAAAGCGTGAAAGTTCGGCAAAGCAGAATTACACGAAGTTTCATGTTTGATTATTTCCACTTTATCAGACAACAGGAAAAAGGAGGGAATTAGTGACTGATATTGACTTTTAAGTATTTTGCGGAAAGATCCTGGGTAGCATCCACCAGGTCTTTAAGCGGGAAAGGTTTTGTGAAAACAACATCAAAGTCGCTAGTGTTAAGGAACCAGGGTGTTCCGGAAAAACCAATGATGGGGGTAGACGATCTATCGGAATTGCGGATGTGTTGAACAACACTATGGCCATTGGCACCCGGCATTAGCATATCGGTAATAACTACATCAAAATGACCTTCGTCAAACTTTTGGATGCCTTTGTGCCCGTCTGCGGCAGTTTCAACTCCAAAGCCCGCTCTGGTCAATGCAATCTGAACCACGTCCAGAATAGCTTTTTCGTCATCAATTACTAATATTCGGTGCATGCCTTAGCTTATTATAATTAAAATATGACGTACATTAACATCAAGATGAGATATGCTTAAAAGCTGATTTTATTGCAAACCTCACCAAGTTTTGCAAGAGAGCATAAAAG
>JABMQM010000304.1 GCA_013203195.1 Desulfobacteraceae bacterium
CCCATAATATTTAAACCTCCTTTGTATGGGATGGAGCGTCAGCCATAGCTGACTTTAGGAGCGGCACTCCGTGCCTTTAAGAGCGGCCTTTCAGGCCTCGAGGCTGGAAGGCCCGGTATCCCTAAAGTGAAACGCTCCTAAAGTGAAACGCTCCTAAAGCGAAGCGCTCCTCAAATGCAATGCTCCTCAAGCGCAGCGCTCCTTCAATGCAGCACTCCCTACAATTGGGCTCCGATCATAGCGGCCAGATCGACCATGCGGTGAGAGTATCCGGTTTCATTGTCGTACCATGACAGCACTTTGACCATGTTTTCAACCACATAAGTGGTCGGCGCATCGACGATCGAGGAAAAAGTGGATCCATTGAAATCAGATGATACCAGCGGAAGATCGCAATAATCGAGTATCCCTGCCAGCGATTTTTCCGAAGCCTCTTTTAAAGCGTCGTTGACGTCCGTGACGGTAACGCCGGATTTTTCGACAGTCACCACCAAATCAACCAAAGAAACGTTTGGCGTCGGAACTCGAATGGCCAGGCCGTTGAGCTTACCGGCCAGTTCCGGAAGCACCAGGGCGACCGCCCTGGCCGCACCGGTAGTGGTCGGAATCATGGACAGAGCCGCGGCCCTGGCCCTGCGAAGATCCTTGTGTGGAAAGTCTAAAAGGCGCTGGTCACCCGTGTAAGAATGGATTGTGGTCATCAGTCCGCTCTTGAGACCGAAATTTTCAAGGAGCACCTTGGCGACCGGTGCCAGACAGTTGGTTGTACAAGAGGCATTCGATATAATATGATGATTTCTGGGATCATACTGGTTGGAGTTGACTCCCATGACAATCGTAACATCAGGCTCCTGGGCAGGTGCAGAGATGATAACTTTGCGTGCGCCGGAGGCAAGATGCTTGGATGCGTTTTCGTGGTCCCTGAAGAGCCCGGTGCATTCGGCAACGATGTCGACACCAAAATCATTCCAGGGGATGTTGGCAGGGTCTTTTACAGACGTAACAGCGACAGATTTTCCATCGACCGTAATGACGTTATCTTGAACGGTAACTTCTTTGTCTAGTTTGCCGTGAACAGAATCATAGGTAAGAAGATGAGCCATTGTGGCAGAATCTGTCAGGTCATTTACCGCGACAATTTCTACATCCGGACGGTCGAATGCAGCCCTGAAAACAAGACGACCAATTCTTCCAAAGCCGTTTATGCCTAATTTAATACTCATAATGCCTCCTTGTTGAGGTAGTGACTAAAGTGAGCTAAAGTGAACTAAAGTTACAAAGTTGTGCCCGTTGGCCCGTTATGCCCGTTGGCCCGTGAATTTAATACCGGCAAACCGGCAAACTGGATAACCGGTCAACCAAATATAGGCACTTTTGAGTTGATGCTAAGTGCGACCCCCTTCTGGGGGGCTTATCCAAATCCGGAACTTCCGGGTCCGGATGTCTTATTCCCGTTTGTTGCCTTTCAATATTCCGCTTGCAAGTGAAATACTCTTTTTCCCAAAAGCTTCCAAGTCCACAGCAAGCTCGCTGAGCTGTGTTTTTTCACGAGCTTCTACAGCTTTGATTAACATGGGCAAGTTAACCCCGGATATGACTTCCACACGTCCTTCTTCAAGAAATGAATAACTTAAGTTAGACGGAGTTCCTCCGAACATGTCTGTGAGAATAAGGACGCCTTCATGCTGGTCGACCTTTTTAATTCCTTCAACGATTTTTTGGCGCAGCTTGTCAACATTTTCGTTCAAATTAATCGAAACCGAAACCGTGGTTTCGGGCCGATTGCCGAGAATAAATTCAGCAGTGTCAATGAGTGCATCTCCAAGCTGACTGTGGGTGGCTATTACTATACCTATCATAAAATCCCTTGTTTTTTTTAAAGTTATAAAATCGTAACACGATTTTATTGATCAATATCGCGATGGGTGACGATAACAGAATTCTCCGGTTTTGAAATATGTTCAAAGATCGATTCGGCAATAACTACCGAGCGATGCCTTCCTCCCGTACAACCCACGGCAATGGTTAAGTAGGCTTTTCCCTCCTTTTCATTCAAGGGGATTAAATACTCCAGCAGATCAAGATATTTCTTTAAAAATCTGCGGGTTTCATCGTCATTGATTACAAATTCTTTTATTTTAGGGTCTTTTCCATTTAAATCTTTGAGTTCAGGAACAAAGTACGGATTGGCCAGAAAGCGCACATCTATGATCAGGTTTGCATCGAGAGGGATACCGTATTTGAAACCAAACGACAGAATATTGATCCTCATGGGCGCAAGCTTGATACTTTTTTGCGCGATATCTTTTATAACGGACTTCAGCTCGTGAACATTGTAGCGAGAAGTATTAATAATTTTGTCGGCAACTCTTCTGAGGTCTTGCAGCTGCTCCTTTTCCGTGCGTATTCCGGCCAGCAGGCTTTTACCCTGGGAGAGAGGATGATGCCTGCGCGTTTGGCTGTAACGATGCAGCAAAACCTCTTCATCGGCTTCAAGAAAAAGGATCGTAAAATTATGTCCTTTCTTTTTGAGTCCTTTAAAAATTGATTTGTATTTGGAAAGGAAACCCTTTTCTCGCAGGTCCATTACAAATACAAGCCCTGCAATTTCACTGCCGCTTTGAAGCGGGAGTTCCAAAAACTTTGGAAGCAGTGCAACCGGCATATTGTCGACGCAATAAAACCCCGTATCCTCAAAGGCGGCAATCGCAGTACTTTTGCCTGAACCAGAACATCCTGTGATAATTATGATATTTAGCTTTTTCACTTTACTGCAAGTTATGGTTTACAGTTCTTCTTCCTCCTCTTGGATAATAGAATAAATTTCATCGCTATTAGCGGCATCCATAAGTTTTTGCCTGAAAAATTCATTTTTAAGAATCCTTGAAATTCGAGCGAGCAGCTTTAAATGAAGACCGGTCGAATTTTCCGGTGTTACCAGAAGGAAAAAGATATGGGTCGGTTGCCCGTCCATAGATTCAAAGTCGATCCCTTTGCGGCTTAAGCCGAACCCTAAGAACAGAGAGGCGAGATCCTTTAGTTTGCCATGGGGAATGCCTACGCCTTCACCGATGCCGGTACTCCCCAGGCGTTCCCGTTCCATCAGCACTCTTACCAGATAATCCTGATTTATACCGGCAATACTGGCTATGGGCATTACCAGCTCTTCAAGAACCCCTTGCTTGTCGATTGCTTTGAGGTCGGATATAATCGCTTCTTTATGCAAAACATCAAGAATTTTCATTTTGTTCACAATCTATTTTATTGACTTTGACAAACCTGGTCCTCTGGGCCAAGCCTGTCCCGCATTGCGGGAGTCAGAGATATCTGGCTCTGTCAAAGACCGTTAAAAGTGCCTATGTCTGGTTAGCCGGTTAACCGGTTAGCCCGTTGTCCAG
>JABMQM010000305.1 GCA_013203195.1 Desulfobacteraceae bacterium
CTTTTGAACCGCAGACAAGCGCCACATGCTCGAGAATCATTTTGATTTCCCTAATAAAATCGCTTTGTGATTTTATACTACGCCCGCCTTCGACGAACTTCAAAGCGGAATGGATGATCAGATTTTAAAGTGTGTGCTGTTTGAGTGTATTAAGGATCGTTAGAAAGAACAGATGTATTACGTAAATCTGACATCGCAAGAAATCACCGGTAGTTAAGCAAACCAATTGATTTTATTGTCAAGGCCTCTGTTCTTTCTTTACGAGCCTTTATACACGAGTTCACACGGTTTAAAATCTGATTATCCATGTAGCGGTTAACAGAAAAAACTCCCCGAAACCTGGTTTGCCTAACTTCTTTTGCATACCAAAATTTTGTATTTAGTTGTACACTATGAAGCAACGTATCTATCCTTTGATTATAATTCTTGCGGCTTTCTGTCTGGCAATGTTTCCTTCAGGCAGTCAAGTGAAAGCCGAGGTTATCCGCATGCCGGTATTTGCCGGGCAATTTTATCCTGCAAAACGGTCTGAGCTGGCGGAAAAGATTAGCCAACTGACCCGCCAGGTAAAAACCGGCCAGGTTCAAATCCCTGCGCATGCATCCCTAAAGGCCTTGATTCTGCCTCACGCGGGCTACATCTATTCCGGGCAAACGGCGGCATACGCCTCGCTGGTATTGAAGAAGAACCAGTTCGACAAGGTCGTCGTGATGGCCGGGGACCACTGGGTCGGGTTTACAGGCGCGGCGGTCAGTGATGTGGTGGCCTATGAAACCCCTCTGGGACTACTCAAGCTACATGACGATGCAGCCAATTTGCGTAGTAAATCAGACCTTTTTCATTCTATTCCTGCATCAGACCGTAAAGAGCACTCCTTAGAGATTGTTCTCCCTTTTCTGCAAACCTATCTTAAAAACTTCGAGCTCGTCCCTATCGTTGTGGGCCGCGGGGATATCGCCCGCATCACTGCTGCAATAGATCCGTTGCTGGATGAACGCACCCTGCTGGTGGTGAGTTCGGACCTGTCCCACTATTTACCGTATTCCCAAGCCGCCGAGCGGGATCAAGCAACCATCCAGATGATTTTAAATTTAGACATCGACAATCTGCTTGAGCGTGATAACGCCGCCTGCGGCAAAATACCGATTTTGATGGTGATGAGCATGGCCCGTCGATACGGCTGGCAACCGCTGCTGCTCCATTATTCAAACAGCGGAGACACTGCCGGAGACCACCAGCGGGTAGTCGGCTATACTGCCATCGCCTTTTACGGAGGTTCAGCTATGCAAGGCAACAACGATTCTTCCCGAAATTTGAGTCAGCATCAGGGACAAACGCTGATAAAACTTGCCCGGCAGACCATATCGCAAAAACTCGGACACATTTCTGCCAAAATCGATCCTGATTCCTTAAGAGATCTGGACTTTCAGGAAAGCCGCGGCACGTTCGTAACCCTCACTATTGACGGCCAGCTGCGTGGCTGTATCGGCAGTTTAGAGACCACTGCATCAATTTTGGAAGGCGTCCGGCGCAACGCCGTCAATGCCGCTTTTCATGATCCCCGCTTTTCCAGTCTGAAGGCCAAAGAGCTCGATAAAATAGAGATCGAAGTCAGTATTCTTACCGATCCGCAGCCCCTCGAATACCGGGACGGCCAGGACCTGCTTGCCAAACTGCGCCCGCATGTGGACGGCGTCATTCTCAGCAAAGGATCGGCCAGCGCCACTTTTCTGCCTCAAGTCTGGGAACAGCTGCCCCGGCCTGAAAAGTTTCTGTCCCATCTATGCCGCAAAGCCGGCTTACCTGAAAATGAATGGGAAAAAGGTAAGTTGAAAATCTTGACCTACCAGGTTCAATATTTTGAAGAAGAAAACTGAACGCGCCGTAACGCGGGTAGTCATCGCCACGGGCATCTCCTCGGTGGTCACCCAGTTGTTGATTATCCGCGAATTCTTAGCCCAATTTCTGGGCAACGAGTTCATCATCGCCCTGATACTCTTTAACTGGCTGTTTTTAGGCGGTCTCGGCACTATTCTGGCTCACTGGATCACTCAGCGTTTTTGGCAGCCCACCGTCAACCGGCTGGGCGGGCTTTCCCTGCTGCTGGCGGGATTGCCGGCTGTACAGATTCTGGCGATTCGCGAGCTGCGCGACGTATTTTTTATCCACGGTACATCCGTGGGCTTTTATCCCACCTTAGCCTATACGTTTTTTACACTTGCGCCTTATTGTCTTGTGCTCGGCTTTGTGCTGCCCTACAGCTTGTTTGTCATCCAGACTGAAAGCCCTGATTTTCCCGGCACACGTATTTACATCATCGATAACCTGGGTGACGTTTCCGGCGGTGTTCTGTTCTCCTTTGCCCTGGTTTATATGGTCACGCCCCTGCAAGCTGCATTGCTGGCCAACTTACCGCTCCTTGCAGCAACCTATCTACTTCTGGGGTTATCTTCCCACCGTCGCATCCTTGCAATCTTGGGCACGGGAATAACACTGGCCATAATTCTTTATTGTGTGTTTGCGGAACCGTCTTCCCTGGCACCGGCTGAAGGAAAGCTTGTTCATTATAGCGAATCCCGCTACGGCCGGATTGAAGTTCATCAGGATCAGGAGCAATCTACCTTGTTCATCGGCGGGACTCCGCTTTTTTCCAGTCAAAACCTGGTCATGGCCGAAGAAACCATCCATTACCCCCTGTCCCAGGTGCCCCAGGCCAAACAGATTCTGCTGATTTCCGCCCAGGGCGGTATGCTGACACAATTGCATAAGTACCGGCCGGATGCGGTCGATTATGCGGAACTCGACCCCCAGGTTGCCGAAGTCCAGTTCCGCTTCGGCCTGATCAAAACCATTCCGGGTCTGAACGTCATCCACCAGGACGGCCGCGCCTATCTGGCCCGGTCTGAAAAAAAATACGATGCCATTATCGTCAACTTGAGCGAACCGGACACCTTTCAAATCAACCGATTTTTCACCGACCGTTTTTTTGCGCTGGCCAGACGGAGGCTCGCCCCCCACGGAGTTTTGAGCTTTTCCATGCAGGGGTTTGACAATTACCTGGCTGAACCTCAGCGCCAGAAACTCTCTTCTCTTTACAATACCGTAACAGAGTATTTCGACCACGTTTTGCTGCTCCCCGGGCAAAAGATTATTTTTCTGTGCAGCTCCCGGCCCATTGAAACCGATATCCCGGCAAGCCTGCATCGCAAAGGGATCCGCACTGCTTACATCAGCGGCTATTTCTACGGTAACCTGACCCCGGAAAGAATTTCGCGCTTAAATGACCTCTTGGACCCCACCACACCCCCAAACCGCGATGATTTTCCAATGCTGATGCGCATGATGTTTTCACAGTGGTTTGCCAAATTTGCCACCTCCCCGACCGGCTTCATCCTGGCCCTTACGGTGCTGTCCGCAATCTATCTGTTGCGGATAACCCGGGAAGAATATGTTCTATTCTCAACAGGTTGTATGGTGATGGGCAGCGAAATTCTGGTAATCTTTGCATTTCAGATCTTTTATGGTTATATTTACCTGCAGATCGGGTTGATTGTCACGGTTTTCCTGGCAGGCCTTTTGCCGGGCGCCTGGTACGGACAAAGACTGCGCCTTCACCGAAATCGGGCGCTGATGTTGACCGACGGCCTACTGATAGTCCTGACAATAATTTTAATCCTGGCCATAAAATACGGGGCCGATCGATTGCCGGTGGCCTTTTTTCTGGGTTTCGGTTTTACAGTTTCACTGGCCTGCGGCTTTCAATTTCCGTTGGCGCTCTTTTTGCGAGGTGGTGATGCTCCGGCGGTTACGCAAACTTTTTCCGCCGATCTCATGGGCGCAGCCTGCGGCACCCTGGTTACCAGTGTGGTGTTGATTCCCTATTTTGGAATTGTCTGGGCGGCCGTCGCCTTGATCGGCCTGAAGCTTTCCAGCTTGATTGTAATAGCGACAAGTTATGAAAAAACTTAACAGACGTCATTTTCTCTTTTGTAGCGCGGCGTACCTTGGCAGCGCCGCAACGGCTAAGGCCTTCTGGCCGCTTTCTCTCCCAAAGAGCGCTGTCTTAGCTACCTCAGACATCCGCGGTAAAGTGTTCAAAGGCGATGCCCCGCCAAAAATGTGGAAGTGGTCCCATGAAGCTTTTTTGTACAAAAAACTGGACAACAACAAAGTAAGATGCGGTATCTGTCCCAACCGCTGTATGATGTCTCCGGGCGACCGCAGTGTTTGCCGCAGCAGGGTCAACATGGACGGCATCCTGTACACGCTGACGTACGGCAACCCCTGCAGCGTGAATATCGATCCCATTGAAAAGAAACCCCTGTTTCATTTTAAACCGCGCACCAAAGCTTTTTCCATTGCCACGACCGGCTGCAACTTTCGCTGCCTGAACTGTCAAAATTGGGAAATATCTCAGGCCAAACCCCATGAAGTCCGCCATGTTGAGCTTTATCCGGCCGATGTGATCGACGCGGTACTGCGCTATGATACCCCGTCGATTGCCTATACGTATTCCGAACCGATCACCTTCTTTGAATACATGATCGACACTGCGCGCCTGGCCCGTGAAAACGGCGTGCACAATTTGTTGATTTCAAACGGCTACATCAACCGCAAGCCGCTTTTAGAGCTCTGCAAGGTGCTGGACGGCGCCAATGTCAATCTTAAATCGCTCAGCGATGACATCTACCGCAAACTAAACGGCGGCCGGCTGCAGCCGGTGCTCAACACTTTTAAAACGCTGCATGCACAGGGTGTTCATTTTGAAATGACTAATCTGGTGGTTCCCGGATATGTTGATGACGCAGACATGGTCAAAAAAATGTGCCAATGGATCCTTGAAAATCTTGGCCCCAACTATCCGCTGCACTTTTTGCGGTTTTTTCCCAAATACAAACTCGACCGCCTGCCGCCTACCCCGCTTTCGACCCTGATCCGCTTCCGGCAGCTGGCCATGGATGAGGGCATTCGCTATGTC
>JABMQM010000306.1 GCA_013203195.1 Desulfobacteraceae bacterium
CATTTAATGCGCCCCAGTCGCCTTAAATACCAAGTTTTTCGGGCTGCCGCCTTAGTTCACCGGTCTGGGTTCTGCGTTTCGGGTTCAATGGACCGCGGATAACACAGATTAAAACGGATCTACACAGATACAGATAAAATAATATAAAATCCGCAAAATCCGTGTCATCTGTGTTCTACTAAACTGATTGGTTCAGGGGTCAGGGAATTATCAAGCCAAACCGGCGAAAGGTTTACCCGCCGGCGGGCTAAAATTCCTAAACAGGAGATTTTCTTGTATGAAAATTAAACAACTGGAAATAAACGGATTTAAATCCTTTCACGAAAAAGCCCGCATTGAATTTCCTCCTGGTATTTCGGCAGTTGTAGGTCCAAATGGCTGCGGCAAAAGTAATATTGTCGATGCTCTCAGATGGGTAATGGGGGAACAGAGCGTTAAGCAGCTTCGTGGAAAATCTATGGAAGACGTGATATTTGCCGGTACTAACGGTACACACCCCTTAAACATGGCAGAAGTCTCCTTAATCCTGAACAATGACAACGGCACCGCCCCTGAAGAGCTCAAAGGCTTTACCGAAATCATGCTTACCAGACGCCTCCACCGGTCCGGAGAAAGTGCCTATTTCATCAACAAACAACCCTGCCGTCTAAAAGATATCCACAACATCTTTATGGGCAGCGGTTTAGGATCTAAGTCATATGCCGTAGTACAACAGGGCAACATTGGTACAATTACAGATGCCGGGCCGGAAGAAAGACGATTTATCATCGAAGAAGCTGCTGGAATTACAAGGTATAAGGCACGTAAAAACGAAGCCTTGCGCAAAGTCGACTCTACCAGGCAAAATCTTTTGCGTGTAAACGATATAATTTTTGAAGTAAAGCGGCAGATGGCCGCTCTTAAGCGTCAGGCCCGTAAAGCCAAACGTTACAAAAGGTATCAGGATCGCATCAGAGAACTCGACATCGGCCTTGCCCTGCATTATTACGATGACTATACGCACAAAATAAATGAAACCGACACATTATTAAAAGATCTTAGGGATACGGACCTCGGGCATACCTCTCAACTTAATAAACTTGACGCAGCGCTTGCAGAGATCAAGTTGCGTAGCTCACAAAAAAATCAGGAAATTTCAGAGCAAAAGTCTAAAAGATTTGAGATGCAGCGCAATATGGACCGCATTGAGAATGATCTGGCTCACCTTCATAAAGACATAGAGAGGCTCAGAGATGAAATAGCAGGGCTCGAATCTGCCCGCCAAGACCTTGCAAAAAAGGACAGGAATATTACCGCCGAAATTTCCCAGGTTGCAGACACAAATACCGGCATTAAAACCCGCATCACCAAGGAAACGGAGGTCCTTGATCAACAGCAGTCGTTTGAGAAAAAAATTAAAGATCAATTATCAGCTCTGCATCAAGACCTTGAAACTTCAAAAACAAAAGTTATGGATCTGGCGACCCAGGAAGCGCGGCACAAAAATATCTACTTAAACGCCACCAATAACAAAGAAAGCCTGACAAGACGCCTTAAACAAACTAATGCCGAAGAAATCAAAACCGCTCAAGAAGTCACACAGCTTGAGCATAAAGTGTCCCAAACCGAAAAAGTGTTTCAGGCACACCACGCAAAAATAGACGATCTGAACCGGCAGATTGCCGATATTAAGAAGCAACTGGAAGAAAAGAGCGGTTTGCTCGGCAAGCAGGTGAAGCACGTTCAGACCCTGGTGCTGGAAAGCAACCAAGCCAAATCGACTTATACCACCTTAAAGAAAATGGAAGACAACTTTGAATGGTACAAGGACGGTGTCCGGGCCGTAATGAAAAAAGTGGGCCGCAAAGAAGGTGAGAAATCGACAGATAAAACCAGCGGCCCTGAAAATGACGATATTTTAGGGCTGATGGCTGATATTATCGAACCGCAACCTTCCTATGAAACCGCTGTGGAAGCAGTACTTGGGGAATCATTGCAATACATTCTTGTCAAGGATCAAACAGCAGGAATCGGATCCATCGACTATCTGCAAACAACCCGAGCCGGACGCAGCGGTTTTATTCCGGTTTCTTCTGTCAAAAACTTTGAATTGGAGCCCCAAAAAAAGTGCGCTTCTCAAAAAAAGCTGTTGGATTATGTATCTGTTAAACCAGGGTTTGAAAAAATCGCCGAAGCCCTCCTGGCACATGTTGTTGTTGCCGATGATATGCAAGAAGCCCTAAAAA
>JABMQM010000307.1 GCA_013203195.1 Desulfobacteraceae bacterium
AACTGTTAGCCTATGCCCTTTATATCGTAGGGATTGCCGTCCTGATAGGTCTTTTCCGATACGTATGGCGACGTTGCCTCATGGGCACATCGCGCCGGGTCGAAGAAGGCCTGCGCAACAGACTTTTTGCTCATATTCAAACCCTTTCGGCCCCATATTTCGATAAAACCAGGACCGGCGACCTGATGGCGCATGCCACCAATGATATTCAACATGTTCGTATGGCTACCGGTATGGGCATGGTGGCGCTAACCGACGCTATTGTGCTGGGGACGGCAGCAATCGGTTTTATGGCCTATATCAATATCAGGCTGACGGTTTTTGTTCTCATACCCATGCCTTTGATTATTGTGAGCGCACGGTTTTTCAGTAAAAAGATGCACCGGATGTATGGGGAGGTGCAAAAGGCATTTTCAGATTTAACCGAAGTTACCAGAGAGCGGTTTGCAGGTATTCGCGTCATAAAGGCATATTGCCGGGAAAAAGATTCTGCTGCAAGACTTGAAAGCAAATCAAGGGATTATATCGATAAAAATCTGAGGCTGGTCAGGATTACCGGCTCTTTTTTCCCCCTGATGGTTTTGCTTTCAAACTTAAGCCTGGCCATCATTCTTTTTTATGGGGGGCGTCAAACCATCAATTTTACCATAACCCCCGGAGATTTTGTGGCGTTTATCGCTTATCTGGGTCTTCTAACCTGGCCCATGATGGCCATCGGGTGGGTCACAAACCTTATCCAGCGGGGGAAAGCTTCTCTTGACAGGATCGATAAGATCATAAAAACAGAACCTGAAATTGACGACATACCGGACGCAAGGCCCATCAAAAAGACCCGCGGCGGCCTTGTTTTTGAAAATGTCGCCTTCTCATATGGGCTTGAAGCTGCCGGTCCTGACACTACCCCGGTTTTAACTGCAATCGATATTAACCTCGACCATGGCAAGATTTTAGGTGTCGTTGGTCCTCCCGGAAGCGGCAAAACAACCCTTTTGCAACTCATACCAAGGATTTACGATGTCTCACAGGGGCGCATTCTGATAGACGGCATCGACATTAGAACAATACAGCTGGCCGATCTCAGATCCCTGATCGCTTTCATATCACAGGAGCCTTTTTTATTTGCCGGCACCATCCGGGAAAACATTACCTTCGGTGCTGATGCAAAAGAGGCGGAATTAATCCGGTCGACGGAAAGAGCAGTCCTTTATGATACCATCCAATCATTTCCCGAAGGCTTTGATACCATGGTCGGTGAAAAGGGAGTCATTCTTTCCGGTGGCCAGAAACAGCGTGTTGCCCTGGCCCGTGCCCTGCTGAATGAGGCCGGCATTGTGATCCTGGACGACCCCATCAGCCAGGTGGATATGGAAACCGGCCGTGACATTATCAAGACCGTCAGATCCATGGCCGACAACAGAACCATTATTATTGCCTCCCATCGAATTTCTGCAGTCCGTTTTGCGGATCATATCATCGCCCTTGACAGGGGGCGTATTGTGGAATCCGGAACGCATACTCAATTGATGGCAAACGATCAGTACTATGCCAAAATATTTCGCCTCCAGGAAATAGAGGAGGAATTTATTAATGCAGACTGATTTTGGTTATTTTGAGGAAAAGCAGCTTGGCAAACCTTATGATGTAAAATTGTTAAGGCGCTTGTATCCGTATGCGAGGCCTTACAAACTGCTCCTGGGCTTATCAATTGTTTTCATTGTTGTTATCACCCTGCTGGACCTTTCTCTGCCTTATCTTACCAAGATTGCTATCGACCGCTATATCGTGCCACAGGCAGAACCCGTGCAAGGTATTGGTCGGGATGTGACTGATAGTAACGTCAGATATCTGCGGGCTGATCTGACGGATGCCAAAGTTGAGGCTATTGTCCAAAAATATGCAGACATCTTCAAAAGATACGAATCATTTGCCCTCGTTAAATTAGACGACCTTGAGCAATTAGAAAAAAAAGAACTGGCTGTGCTGCGCCGTAACGACCTGGCCGGGGTTAGCATGATTGCCGCTTATTTTCTCGTGATTGTGCTGGTGACGTTTGTTCTCAACTTTGTGCAGGTTATGGTGATGGAATATACGGGGCAGATGATCATGCATGATCTGAGGGTGCGCCTGTTTGAGCATATCCAGAGCCTGTCGGTTGCATTTTTTACCCATAATCCCGTGGGCCGTCTTGTCACCCGGGTAACCAACGATATTCAAAACATGCACGAACTGTTCACGTCCGTGATTGTATTTGTTTTCAAGGATCTTTTTTTGCTTCTGGGAATCACCGTTGTTCTTTTAGGCATCAACTGGCAACTGGCACTTATTTCTTTTATGGTGCTCCCGGTTGTGCTGCTGGCGTCCATTCATTTTGCCGGTCAGGCCCGGAAAGCTTTCAGAGTTCTCAGGATCAAGGTTGCCGAGATTAATACCAAGTTTTCGGAAACCATCGGCGGCATAAAGGTTATCCAGCTCTTTTTGCAGGAAAAGGGGAATTACCGGGATTTTTCCAAACTGAATCATGAAAATTATCTGGCCGGTATGCAACAGGTCCATGTTTTTGCAGTCTTTATGCCGGTTATAGAACTTCTGGGAGCGGTAACCATAGCGATCGTAATCTATTACGGCGGCGGCAGAGTGCTTACCGGCAGTATCAGCCTCGGAGCGCTGGTTGCCTTTATTTCCTATATGAGAATGTTTTTCAGGCCCATTCGAGACATCGCTGAAAAATATAATATCATGCAAAATGCCATGGCATCGGCTGAAAGAATTTTTTTAATTCTGGACAGTACTGAAAGGCTGCCGCAGCCTGTATTGGCAGTCGAGGGCGTATCAACATCCGGCCTTAAAACCCAAACTGTTGCAAGTGCGCTGGATAATATTACCCAAATTGCTTTAAAAGATGTTTCCCTTGCATATATAGAAGGTGAAACCGTACTTAAACGAGTCTCTTTCCGAGTTTCAGCCGGCGAAACTGTTGCTTTGGTGGGACCGACCGGCTCGGGGAAAACATCGATTATAAACCTTATTACCCGGTTTTATGATCCCACATCAGGCCAGGTGCTGGTAAACGGCATGGATATCAAAAACATACACACCTCTGCATTAAGGGAGAAAATGGCCCTGGTTATGCAGGATCCTTTTCTGTTTTCCGAAACTGTAACTCACAATATTACATTGGGCAAAGACGGCATTTCCGGAAAAAGGATCCAGCAGCTTATCAAGGACTCAAGCTGCAAAACCCTCATCGACAGATTACCCCGCGGCCTTGATACCGTGCTTGCTGAAGGCGGGATGTCAATTTCAAGCGGAGAACGGCAGCTCATATCGATTGCACGGGCCTTGGCCCGCAACCCCGACCTTATTATACTGGACGAAGCCACCTCATATATCGATTCGTCCACAGAACTTAAAATCCAGGAAGCTCTTTTTAACCTGATGGCCAACCGCACATCCATTATCGTCGCCCATCGACTTTCAACCGCCCGGGGAGCCGACCGTATTATCGTGCTCAACAGAGGCCGGATAATCGAAACCGGGACTCACAACGAACTGATGCAACACCAGGGATTTTATTTCAGGCTGTATCAACTGGACAGCCCGAACTTATAGTGATGAATTCGACTTTTTACGAAATCATCAAGATTAATCGCTGTACGCTTTTTTCCTATACCATGTTGTCTGCATTTATCACTATAAATTCGGGCTGTCCAGTTGATACAGCCTGAAATAAAATCCCTGGTGTTGCATCAGTTCGT
>JABMQM010000308.1 GCA_013203195.1 Desulfobacteraceae bacterium
CCGAAACAGGGATGGCCGGTACCCACCGGCCAGGTGCCTGCGCCTGCGTAATAGAGTATCGACGGACAGTTAGCATGTGTTATCGGCCCCTTGCAGCCTAATTCGTACAGGCAATAGCCTTCGCGGTGACCTTCATCTCCAAATTGTTGAGCAAAGCGTCCGGCATCAAAATGGGCTCTGCGTTCACAGTTTTCGTGAATCAGCCTGCCATAGGCGAATTTGGGTCTGGCCTTTTCATCCAGGGCCGGAAGTTTGCCGAAGGTAAGAAAGTACAGGACCGTTGAAAGGAAATTATAGGCATTGGGGGGGCATCCTGGAATGGTCACCACGGTCGTTCCCTTCAAAACCTCGGGTACGCCGGTAGCCTCTGTTGGATTGGGAGAGGACGACTGCCAACCTCCCCAGGAGGCACACGAGCCGATGGCAATTACTGCGGCTGCTTTGGCGGCGGTCTCCTTGACGATGTCCACGAAGGGGCGTCCGCCGATCATGCAGTATTTGCCGCCGTCTTTCAAGGGCACGGAACCTTCCACTACCAGGATGTATTTTCCGGCATTCTCTTTCATGGACTGCTGCAGAGCTGCTTCCGCCTGGTGTCCGGAACCGGCATTTAAGGTTTCGTGGTAATCGAGCGAGATCAGATCAAGAATCAGGTGTTCCAGGGATGGATGCGTGGGCCGCAGCAGGATTTCTGTGCAGCCGGTGCACTCCTGCCCGTGCAGCCAGATCACCGGAGGCCGGCGTTTGGCTGTAGCCGCCGCTTCGGCCATTTGCACCCCTGCACTTAACGGCAAGCCCATACTCGCCGCCACAATTCCACAGAACTTCATAAAATCCCGCCTTGAAATTTCACTTAGCTTTTCATTTAACGAGCAACAATTTTGATTTTTCATATTCCCCTCTTTGCTGTAAGGTGACAGGAAACGGTTTAGAATTGTTATTTAAATTGCAATTAAAGCAAAGCTAACTGCGTGATAAAATAAAATTAGAAGGGCCTAAAAAAAATGAGAGCACTTCATTTTTTAAATTTATTTCAAAGCAGAGTTTGCCTGGAAAAACAAGACGAGAAGATTACGGGCAAACTACTGGCTCAATCCCAGTATTATTGCATGGATAAAAGGTGCGTTCTTAAGTTTACTTTTATATTTTTTATCCCCATTTTTTTGCGAATATTGTCCCGGTGAAACTCAATTGTTCTGGCGGACAAATTCACTAACTTGGCAATTTCTTTTGAAGTTTTGCCCTGTTTGACGAGATTTGCGGTTTGAATTTCGGTGGGCGTCAGGCTCAAATATTTGCTGGATAATCCGCGCACAAAGGGTGAAACAATGTCATTAAGATTCGATTCGATAATATCGACATAGGTTTTTTGCCTGTCATCCAGTCCGCTCTTTTTCAATTTTTCAAGATAGGTGACTACCAGCTCCTGTACATTGACCAGCACTTTTTCTTCAAGTTCGATTCTATCCTCATCTCTTTTTTTCAGTAGAACTTTCAGGGCCGTATTTAATTCCTCAAGGTTTTGGGTTTTGACTTCCAGCTCTCTGGTGCGATTGTTCACCCGGCGGTCAAGGCGATCGTAGCCTTTTAGCAGCACTTCCTTGAACCGCTTTTGCTTGGAAATGTCAGTGAAAATTGCAAAGCTGCCTTTATAATTGTCATCTATGTCAATAATCGACTGGGGGGAAACAATCACCGCAATATTTTTGCCGTTTTTGCCAGCCAGCTCAATTTCATAAGATTCGTCCAACCCTTTTTTGCGTTTGACTATTTGCTGGTTGTAAATCTTTTGATTAACTTCGTCCATAAAATCAGTACCATGGCGTCCGATAAGCTCTTCTTTTAAATACCCGATCATTTTGCAAATCTTATCGTTGACGTAAGTAAACAGCCCGTTTTCATCTTGAATCCCGAACCCTTGAGCCATTGTTTCAAGCAAAAAACGATCCCGGGCCTCGCTTTTACTGAGTTTCCTTTCGGCATCAAGAAGATTGGTGACGTCCCGGATGGCCTCGATAACATGTGTAACGCGATCATCAGCATTATTTTTTAACGGCGACAGGATGAGATCACATAAGATTTTGGAACCATCGGAATGCGCGTGTTTATGCAGACAACTCGCCGAGCGGCCGGTTTCAAAAACCTCTTGCAGCATGCATTCCTCCCCGTACTTAGAGCATGGTTCGCGGTAGCCGTGTGAAATCTCATAACAATAACGCCCAATCACCTCTTTGCGACTGCGGCCGGAAGTATCCAAAAAAGCCTTGTTAGCATCAGTGATGCGGTATTGCCGGTCAATTACAAGGATATCATCATGCAAATTAGCCAGCAGCAGGCGATAATAACGCTCTTTTTCAGATAGTTTTTCCAAAGATTGTTTAAGGCCGGCAACATCACTTTGCAAGGCATTGATCCTGCTTTCCAGTTCTTCATAAGTAGGTTTGCCGGTCATTATTATAACTCATTATCTGCATCAGCGGCATCACTGTCTGCGACTTTAATCGGAATGATAATATCATCGATTTCATCATCATCTATTGATTCTGAAACATCATCATCCAGCAGTTCATCTATTTCTACCGACTCGCTTTCACTATCATCCAAAGGTTCGGGAGCACCGCGGCCTTTTGGCAAAAACTCTTTATCGTCAAAATAAAGCTCCGTGGAATCAGCATCTTTGGATTTA
>JABMQM010000309.1 GCA_013203195.1 Desulfobacteraceae bacterium
GGCCACTTTGAAGTGAATTATCGGCGGCAGATTGAGCCGGTTCATGAACTCGGCAATTTTTCTGGACGGTCCTGTCCCGGCTTCGCCTTCACGCGAAGACTTGATTACATCCCGCAGCATGGACACGGAAACAAATGTAAGGATAACGGCAAAAACCATACTGATGTAAAGGTTGGCTCCGGCCCCCTTGGCCGCGCCTTTACCGGCGCCGCCTTTAAACAGCAGGTTGTTGATCGAGACCGCCAGCTGGATGCCGCCTATGGCGGTGGCCAGCAAGAACACAGCCAGTTTCTTATCTACATTGCCTGCTTCGCCGTGTTTACTGGAGCCGACCATGGCCTTGCCGAACTTGTGGGTGATGTTGCTGGCAACCGCCACGACCCCGTTTACCCCTAAATTCATCATTCCCGGTGTCATGAAAAAGGCACCGCCGCTGCCGATGAAGCCGCTGAGAACACCGCCGATGAATCCCAAAAGGACCACCTGTAAGGCGGTGATGAAGTTAATGTCGATGTAATGAAGAAAAAACATGTTGTGCATTCTTGCCTCCTGCCTTAGAAAAACCGTATGCATTCGAAGGTTCTGGGTTCACCCTGTTAAATTTCCCGAAGGGAACCCTATTTAACGGGGTGAACCGTTCAGGGTTGCTTTTCTTTTGGCAACCTTTACTAACCCCGAACCTCTAAACCCTAAACCTTTGAACCCGTGAACGGTTACGAAACAACTTAGTCGATGCCGATCATTTTTAGTATCAAACCGGTAACCGTGCCGTATGTATAGGCGATCAAAGGAACAAAAAGAAATACTACCACCGATGTCAGCCACTTGTATTTTTGATGCATATCACCGCCCATAAAATCGAGAATCGGGCCTTGAGTAGAAAAGACAAGGGTATAGATGCATGCCACCAGGGCAGCAAAGGCTACAAATTTTACAACCTGGCGCTTGCCGAAAAGAAAACGGGCCTGCAGTTCGTCGGCGGTGATCACCGGTGTTTTCAGTCTTTCACGAACGGCCAGGGCCAACTCGCGCGTCTGACGTTGTCGGGCTTCATGCCCCTTTGAAAGGAAAATATCGCCGATGATCACCAATGCACTTTTGTCGTTGCCTTTGACTGTCTCCAGAAGTTCGTTCTGGGAACCGTACACGGTATAACTCCCACCGGAGCGACCTCTGGCGACCAGTTCTTCCAGCGTTCGACTCAGGCCGGCATCATCTGCGGTCGGCAGTGCGTCGTCATCTTCGACACCACCGGTATATATTTCTGCTGCAGGCTTTTGGGAGACAGCTGCAGCCGGCAACGCTTGGGCGGCTTCATGCTCGGCGGCCTCTTGAGGCACCAGACGCAAAAGCTCCACGGCGGCACCCCACCTTTGCGCCAGCCGGTTGATCTGCTCGAAATTCTCGGACTCGGGATTAAAGGCCTCTTGAATCCATAGAATGTTTGTTTCAGCCATGGTGCAGCGGACTTCCCGGCAGTGCTCAAGATCCCGGAGCACTTTGAGGATGTCGCCGGCAACGTCTGCCTGCTGAGGCATGTAGGTAACGGTGATAATGCCGCTGTCGGCCTTGACTCTCAGCTCGGCCTTACGGGTGCGCTCGTCATCGGCCAGGCGCAGTTTGGCCCGGGCAGTCAGGTGATGGTCGGCCATTGCTTTCAGGCTGGCCGCTGTCGGCTGGAATCCGGGTAAGGCGGCCATGGAGTGCAAAATCTCGGAAGTGTTTTCCATGCTCATGTTGTGCAGATTGATGACAATGTCATACTGCCCCAATTCATTCAGATCCTGCTGGTGAACATACCGTGCCCACTTGGCGATATCTTCGTCGATTTGATCCAGATAGGCCATGGCCTTGTCCTGGGGCAGATTCAGCGCCTGCATGGCATTTTTGACCCGAGTTTCCCTGGGAACCTCCACCGCCACTCGCAGCCGGTGGCCCACCCCCGGTAAGAGCAAGTGACCCACCCGGCCTTCATATACAAGGTTCCCCGCGGGCGCCTGTTCGCAGGTGGCCGCCGTAATGAAAGCCAGATAGAGCTCTTTCTCGCGGGCCAGCTTTTCGTGCATTTCCGGAGATTTGATCATTGAAAGCTCGAGGCGGCCCACTTTTATTCCATGCTCTCGGGCCTTTTCGACCAACTCTTTGCGGCTTGTTAACGGCCAGCCTGTTTTGTTGACCAGACTTTCGGCCAGGGCTTCGCACCCGCTGTGGGGCTGGCTGGAAATCATAATAATCGGCATTTTTTCCGCCTTTTTAATTTAGGTGATTGTTTCTTCAAAGGTCTTGTTTCTGATCACAACTCTATATCGGTTTTCAAAATTCTATTCCGATTCAATGCTGAGTTATTCAAAGGGTTGTTTCGACATATTGAAACGGTTGGCCGGTTACCCCGTTTGCCAGTTGGCCCGTACATCAATAAAAACCGGCAAACCGGACAACGGGCGAACCCTTATCGAAATACAACAGCCTTCTCGTTCGTTACGATTTGTTCAATCGGAACATATTTTTGAGAACTGCTATAAGTATATCAAGAAATGTGCCAAAATATGATTTTGTTGAAATATCAAAGCGTTATCTTAATGCAGTCCAATTGGTCCATACGGTTTTGTTTCAGTATGAAACCGAAGCTCTCGTGGCGTGACACGGATCTTGCAGCTTATTGAGCGCAATATCATGCTATTTGATTTAATATCAACTTGTTGAGAGCAATGCCAGGGCGTTATAGCGTATGTTTCAAATTGAAAAGCAGAAGGAGTTATGGCGGAGTTTTGCGCGAACCCTTAACTCAGCCCCAGGCGTTTCATCTTGCGCCAGAGGGTTGTTCGGGGAATTTTGAGGGTTTGAGCGGCGAGCCCTTTTTGATAATTGGTTTTAATCAAAACCTGTCGTATATACTCGCGTTCCTTTTTTTCCAGGGAAGGCCAGTCTTCCGAACTGGTAGCGGCAAGCCGTTGCAGATCCGGCGGCAAATCGTGGGGGCTTATGATGGATTCATCGGTCAGGGCGACGGCGCGTTCGATAATGTTTTCCAGTTCACGCACGTTGCCGGGGAAGGGGTAGTTTAATAGCACCTCCATGGTATTCGGCGCCAACCCTTTTACTTTTTTAGAAAAAGCCTGGGTGTATTTGGCCAGAAAGTGACGCACAAGCAGAGGAATATCTTCTTTTCTGTCTCGCAGCGGAGGCAGAGTGATACAGACAACGTTGAGACGGTAGAAAAGGTCTTCCCGGAATGTTTTGTTGGTCACTGCTTCGGCAAGGTCCTGGTTGCTGGCGGCAATGATGCGAGCGTCCACATGAATCGGTTTTACACCACCAACCCGCAGCAAGGTCCTTTCCTGGATAAACCGCAGCAGCTTGACCTGCATGCTTGTCGGCATTGCGCTTATTTCATCCAGGAAGACGGTACCCATATGGGCCGCCTCCAAAAGTCCGATTTTGGTGCCTGCGGCTCCGGTGAAGGCCCCCTTTTCGTGACCGAAAAGTTCGTTAGCAATGAGTTCTTCGGTAAAACCGCCACAGTTGAACGACATGAAGGGCTGATTCCGCCGCGACCCCTGGAGATGGATGGCGCGTGCGACCAGCTCCTTGCCGGTCCCGCTTTCACCATGTATCAGCACATTGCAAAGCAGGGGTGCCACTTTATCAATCAGATGGAAGACCTCTTGCATCAGAGGGCTTTGGCCGATGATCGTCGGGTGGCGGGATCGGGAATCGAGGGCTTTTTTCAGAGCCTCCTTTTCCTTCACCAGGCACACTTTTTCGATGGCCCTTGCGGCCAGCGCCCTGATTTCATTCATTTTGACCGGTTTGGTCACGTAATGGAACGCTCCGACCTGGATGGCTTCAATGGCCGTATCTATAGAACTGTATCCGGTGATGATAATGACTTCGGTTTGAGGGTAGCGGGTCTTTATGGTTTTGAGCACTTCCAGGCCGCTGTGGTCTTGCAGCATGAGATCGCACAAAACCAGATCAAAGGGAATTTGGCTCAGCCTGTCTAAGGCCGCCTCCCCTTGGAGAAATGTTTCAACCACATAGTGATCTTTTTCCAGACCTCGTTTAATTTCCCGGCAGACAATGGCCTCGTCGTCGATAACAGCGACCCGGGGGGAGATCTTATCGTTATCACCACTCATTTTTAATTCCTGTAGGGAGATAGATTGAAAAACGCGTACCCTGGCCGAGTGTACTCTTGACTTCGATTCGTCCCCCATGCTTTTTGATAATGCTGTAGCTGACCGAGAGCCCCAAACCGGTGCCTTCACCTTCCTTTTTGGTTGTGAAGAAAGGATCAAAAATGTTGTTCAATTGGTCGGCGGGAATCCCCTCGCCGGTATCCTCAACGTCTATCCGCACTTCTTGCAAGGAATCGCTGAGCCGCGTCAATACCTTGAGCTCTCCGCCCTTGGGCATGGCCTGGATGCTGTTAATGAACAGGTTAAGCAGGACCTGCTGAATACCGCTGCGGTCAACGCTCATCGTAGGGATTCCGTCTGCGCTCTTTTTAGAGAACTTAATGTTGTGCAGGTGCAGTTCATTCTTGACAAGACGCACTGTTTTGTCCACGATCTCCTCAATGGAGATATTTTCCATTTTAGGATGGCTGGCGCGGGAAAACTCGAGCAGGTTCTTTACGGTTTCGCTGGCCCGGTCGGTCTGAGCCATGGCTTCCTGGAAAAGACGCAGCCGCTCGGATCTGCCCATTGTCATTCCGTCCTCGACCAGGGACTCTAATATCAGGGATATGTTATTGATAGGATTGTTGAGTTCGTGGGCTATTCCAGAGGTTAAGGTTCCTACGGCGGCGATCTTGCGGGACTGCACCAGTTGTTCCTGGCGGCTCTCCAACTCGCCCATCATATGGTTGACCGCGGAAATCAGCCGGTGGATCTCATTGCCAGGCTTTCCAAAGGGGGTGATTCTCAGATACCCCCCCTGGGCAATCTGTTCGGACTCCCTGGTAATACGCGCCAGGGGACGAATGATTACGTCAGTGATAAAAAAGACGACAAAGACTAAAAGGAGGATCAAGATCCCCAGGTTAATTACCGGTAATGGCACCATGCGCTGCAGCCGGCGGTTGACCTCCCGACGTTCGGTGCTGACCAGCTGGTCGGCAAAGAGCAAAAGATCCTGACTCATTCTGCGGATTTTGGACTGGAGTTCGAGGCAGCAGCCCTCATTCCAGGGAGTCTTTCTCAGCTCCTCCATAAGCAGGGTGTACTCACCGACATATCTTAAGAAGCGTTTGTAGTTCTGATCCCCGATAGCATCAATAAGGTTGGCTTTCTCTCTGGAGAGCGTCATGGTCAGGCGATTTGTAAATGTCAGGTTCTCCTCATAACTGAACGCCTCCCGGGAAAGAAAGTAGTCTTTTTCATAACGCCGCATTTCTGTGATGGTGTTGTTGATGTCGCCGGATAGCTCAAAGAACTGCATCGCCCCGGTGAGGCGGTGGAAATTGCCGTAGTTAACGGTAATCATAATAGCCATAAAAAGGAAACATGCAGAGAAAGCCATGATTACCTGACTGCGAATCGTCTTAGGAAGAAACGGTAATCTGCTTAACATTTTATTCTCCTAATTTAACCCAACGCTATTGCCAATTCAGATTTGCGTTTTAATCTGCTCCCTTTGCAGGTATTAAAGATTAGGATCAGGAATCTTGGGTCTCAATCCCGTACCGCTTGACTTTTCTCCACAGGGAAACCCGATCAATGCCCATAATTTTGGATGCCTTGGTTTTATTTCCCGCGCACTTTTCGAGTACCCACTGGATATATTTTTTTTCCTGCTCTTCCAGGGTGGGAATTTCGGAAGAAGCCCGACGGTAGATTTCAATGGAAAGATTATGGAAATTTTCCGGAAGGTCGTCAGGGCGAATGCAGGTGCCATTTTCCAGAGCCACAGCTCTTTCAATGACATTCTCCAGCTCCCTGACATTGCCGGGCCAGCTGTATTGGCAGAGTAAATCCATACACTCTCTGTCGATATTGTGGATTTCCTTTCCCATGGTCTGACTTTTTTGGGCCAGAAAATGGTGGACCAGCAAGGGAATATCTCCTTTGCGATCCGTTAAGGGAGGCGAATTAATAGTAATCACATTGAGACGGTAATAAAGATCCTGGCGGAAATGCCCTTTTTCCACATCTTCCTTGAGATCGCGATGCGTAGCAGCGATAAAGCGTACATTTACAGGCACAGGATTCTCTCCGCCAACCGGTAAAACCTCTCTTTCCTGAATAACGCGCAGCAGTTTGACCTGCATGCTCAACGGCATATCGCCGATTTCATCTAAAAAAACGGTCCCTCCTTCGGCTATCTTAATCAACCCGGCTTTGGCTTTGGTGGCTCCGGTGAAGGCATCTTTTTCATGGCCGAAAAGTTCGTTGGCCATTAATTCTTCGGTAAAAGAGCCGCAATTAAAGGCGATGAACTTGTTTTCGGAACGGGGACTAAGATTATGGATGGCTCTGGCTATCAGCTCCTTGCCGGTTCCGCTTTCACCTAATATCAGGACATTGATGTCCGCGGGTGCGATCTGACGAATGGTGTTATTTACGGTCACCATGGCCTCGCTTCTACCCACGATAAAAGGAATTTGCTGATGCTTTTTGAGCGTATCCCGAAGTTCCATATTTTCCAGCCAAAGTTTGCGCTTTAGTAGCGCTTCCTTTGCAATCTTACGGACTTCGTCGATTTTATACGGTTTGGCGATGTAGTAATAGGCGCCTTCCCGCATGGCTTGTACGGACGACTCTACGGTGGCGTACCCGGTAATCATGATCACTTCGGTATAGGGCTGAAGCTGCCTGGTTTCTTGCAAGACCTGCATACCGTCTACCTGTTTCATTTTCAGATCCGTGATGACCAGATCAAAACTTTGTGATTTAAGCAAATCAAGGGCCTTGGCGCCGCTGTTCACCGAGATGACATCATATCCTTCTTTTTGAAGGATATGCTCCAGGTTTTTGCGGGAGATTTCCTCGTCTTCTACAACAATAATTTTTTCTTTAACCTGCCCCAAGACTATCCTCTTAATTTATGGATGGACACTAACTACTTGGCAATTATGTACGGTTTGGCAAAAATATAGTAAATGTTGCGCCTTCACCTTCCTTGCTGGTGACTTGTATGCGGCCTCCGTGCAGTTCAACAATACCGTAAATGATAGAAAGCCCCAATCCCGAACCTTTGCCTACCTCTTTTGTGGAAAAAAAGGGGTCGAAAATCTTTGACATATTATCTTCGGAGATACCACAACCGGTATCCTGAACCTGGAAACGCAACTCTGCTTTATTCTCTTTTTGTTTAGCCTTGATGCTCAGGGTCCCCCCTGATTCCATGGCCTGGACCGCGTTAAACATGAGATTGATCAGGACGCTTCGCATGCGGCCGGGATCCAAATTTATCTGAATATCCTCCGGTACCCGTACCTCAAGTTTGACATGGGCCGGAACTTGTCTTTTGATCGCATCGACGGCTTCATTGACCAGGTCAAGAAAATTGATTGTTTTGATTTTAAGAGAGCGTTCTCGAGAGAATTCCAGCAGCGCTTTAACGATATTTCTGGCCCGATCCACCTCTTTTTCCGTGCCGGTCAAAAGTTCCATTTTGTATTCCAGATTGTTTTCTTCAATTTCTTCCAGCAGGATCTGGACGGAGGTGGAAATATTATTGAGCGGGTTATTCAATTCATGGGCCACACCGGAGGTGAATCTCCCTAAAGACTCCAGCTTTCTGGCCTGAACGAGTTCTTCATTGCGCTTATTCAGTTCATTGATCATATTATTCAGGCTGTCGACCAGATATTCAAATTCGTCACCCGTGGAGATGGCGGGGATGTTCTTGAAATCCCCTTTGGAGATTTTTTTTATGGCATTTTCAATCGCTTTTAAGGGCTGGTTGACATTAAAGATTAAGAAAAGGGCGATCAGTATGGATAGAATAAAAACGGGTACAAGGGCGATTAAATGAATCGTTTTTGATTTTCCTGCCAGATCTTGAGTGAACTGGCCCTCTTTTTTAACGGTTTTTTCCAGTTCGGCGGTTATTTTGTGGCCCTGCTGCTGAATA
>JABMQM010000310.1 GCA_013203195.1 Desulfobacteraceae bacterium
AAAAAAAAATCCGTTACCGGCTTTTAGGGCTGATAACGGATTTTGTATTTTGTTTTGAGGTAAAAATTATACCATTATCAACCCCTTTGCCTCGTAGCAAATAAGTACATCTACTACGAGGAGAATAATAAGGCTAATAAGGTTGTTGATGGTGGAAGTATTTTTCATAATAATTTCTAATGTATTATTTTGATCCACTTATCTAACAGCCAAGGTTCTGATTGTCAAGCTTTTTCTCTAAACCCGCAACCCTTGGTCTGGCAGGTAAGGGAGGTCCCGTCTTTTTTGGTGGTTTTTTCTACCAGAAAATTGACACCGCAAAAGGGACAATCTTTGGCTATTGGTTTGTCCCAGATTGCAAAGTTGCAATCCGGAAACCGGCTGCAGCCGTAAAAAACTTTGCCGCGTTTCGATTTGCGCTGCACAAGATTGCCGCCGCAGTCTTTTTGCGGGCAGTGGACACCGGTTTCCCGGGCGGCATTATCGGAAAATAGGGATTGAGTGTGGTTGCATTCCGGATAACCGCTGCAGGCAAGGAAAGTTCCGTACTTGCCCTGTTTTACAACCATTGGCTGTTTGCATTTATCACAAAACTTGTCCGAAACTTCTTCAACAGCAGGTTCTATGGGATGAATCTTGCCTTTTTCATCGCGGGTGTAGTTCCTGGTATATTTGCATTCAGGGTACCCGTTGCATCCGAGGAAATGCCCGTTTTTCCCAACCTTAATATGGAGTTTGGCGTTGCATTGGGGGCAGGAACGGCCCGTGGACAGACCAACGCCTTTTAAACTGAGCATCCCTTCGGCAGCTGCATCGAGTTCTATTTTAAAAGGGCTGTAGAAACGGGTGAGGATTTCTAAAGAATCGACTTCTGCAGTTTCTATGCGGTCCAGATCGTTCTCCATCTTGGCTGTAAATTCGACATCAAGAACATCAGGAAAGCTTTGCACCAAAAGGTCGTTAACGATAAATCCCAGTTCGCTTGGCCTGAAATATCTTTTAACCAGATCCACATACCCTTTTTCTCTGATGGTTGAAAGGATGGCGGCATAGGTGCTGGGACGGCCGATCCCGTTTTCTTCTAATTCTTTGACTAAAGATGCCTCGGAAAACCTTGGCGGCGGCATTGTAAAATGTTGTTTCGGTTCTATTTTGTTGAGTTTTAAAACCATACCTTCGACGAGCTGGGGGAGTTGCTCTTTTTTATTTTGACTCTCTTTTTCGATTTCAGCGGCGGCTGATAGATAAAGAGTCATAAAGCCGGGAAATTGAACCGATGATCCGCTGGCAGTAAACAGATAGGGACCGGCTTTGATCGATATGGAATTCTGATTTATTATGGCGGGTTTCATTTGGGAAGCCACAAAGCGCTGCCAGATCAGGCGGTATAAGTCCAGCTGATCTTTGGATAGAAACGGAGCTATTTTGTCCGGGGTATTATAGACGGATGTCGGCCGAATGGCCTCATGGGCATCTTGAACTTTTTTACGGTTTTTAAAAAACCTGGGCTTGTCTAAAACATAATCTTGACCGAATTGTTCCCGGATAAGTTGGAGGGCCTCGCCGGCAGCCTCCTGTGAGATCCTGGTGGAATCGGTACGCATATAGGTGATAAGACCTTCAGGTTCACCGGGTCCAAGATCAATACCTTCGTAAAGCTGCTGCGCCACAACCATGGTCTTTTTGGCAGAAAATCTGAGTTTGTGGATAGCTTCCTGTTGAAGAGTACTGGTGACAAATGGAGGTAAAGGGTTCCGGTTTTTAGTCTTTTTTGTTACTTTATCGACTACATACTTTTCTGCATCCAGAGCCTCGAGAATGGCATTCGATGCCTTTTCATCGGAAATTTTGATCTTTTTGCCGCTTTTTTTGGCCAGTTTTGCCGTAAACGGCGGAGGTGTGTTGTCTTCAAGGTGTGCGGTTATGGACCAGTACTCCTCAGGCTCAAAAGCCTGTATGGCACGCTCTCTATCACAGATAATGCGCACAGTAACCGATTGTACCCGTCCCGCGCTGAGGCCGCCTTTTACTTTGCGCCACAGCAGGGGTGAGATCTGGTAGCCGACAAGCCTGTCCAGTATCCTGCGGGCCTGCTGGGCTTCATACTTATGGCGGTGAAGTTTTTGCGGAGATTCGATAGCTTCATTGACGGCATTTTTGGTAAGCTCATGAAAAAGGACACGGTGAAATCTTCGCCCTTTTTTCTTGAGGATTTCGGCCGTGTGCCAAGCGATAGCTTCACCCTCTCTGTCCGGGTCGGGAGCAAGGTAAATATCCACGCTGTCGCCGGCAGCTTTTTTTAAAGACCGGATCACTTTTTGTTTGCCGGCAATGTAAGTATATTTTGGCTTGAATCCTTCTTCAATATCGATACCGATTTCTTTGGGGGGAAGATCCTTTATATGCCCAACGGTTGCAGCTATGTTGTAACTTTCGCCGAGATACTTTTTCAGGGTTCTAATTTTGGTAGGTGATTCTACGACGACTAAAGGTTTTGTCACAATTTTCCTCGTTTCAACTTTTTTAAGTCTTGAATATAAGTTGGTTTATTTAAAAGTAAACTATTTAATTTTTTATAACCGTTCACAGAATCTATGAAATCCCAAATTCCAAGCATCCCGCCAAAAAAACGGCGGGCAGGCAAATTCCAAAATAATATTAAAATATCAGCATTCAGCGACGGAAAAGAGTTTGCCTGGTGCCTGTTGCACAATGCCCTTAAGTTCGAGGTGCAGCAATATACTCGAAAGTTTTCCAGGTTCTATGGAAAGCTTTCTGACAAGCTCATCGATGTGCACAGGGTAGGGCTCAAGGGTTTTATACACCAATGATTCCTCTGATGAAAGCAAAGGCTGTTCCGGTTTGTTTTCCCCGGGGGCCGGCTGATCTTTTTCATCAGGCGCTTTGACTGTTGCCGGAAGTTCTTCGATGATGTCCTGGGCGCGTTCAACCAGTTTGGCACCCTCTTTAATGAGGGTGTGGGTCCCCATGCTCTTAAAGGAGTGAATGCTTCCCGGTATGGCAAATACTTCCCTGTTCTGTTCGGCGGCAAGACGAGCCGTTATGAGTGCCCCGCTCTTTTTGGTTGCTTCCACGACAACGGTTCCCAGGGAAATTCCGCTGATAATTCGGTTTCGCTTTGGAAAGTTATGGGCCTCAGGCTCTGTCTTTAAAGGAAACTCCGAAATGACGGCACCGTTTGCTGCGATTTGATGAAAAAGCTTTAGATTGTCTGCCGGGTAGACTCTTTCGAGGCCGCTTCCAAGAACGGCGATAGTTTTACCTTTGCTCGATAGTGCGCCTTTGTGGGCGGCCGTATCAATCCCTTTGGCCATGCCGCTGATAATTTTAAAATTAAGGGCAGCCAGATCCCG
The DNA here is from genome assembly GCA_013203195.1 of Desulfobacteraceae bacterium. Classification (GTDB taxonomy): domain Bacteria; phylum Desulfobacterota; class Desulfobacteria; order Desulfobacterales; family UBA11574; genus Desulfatibia_A. The sequence goes on from JABMQM010000310.1 coordinate 3,375, forward strand.
GCACAACCGATTTGCCGTCGAAATGCCATAACTTGTTGCATTCCTGGAGCCGACCACTGCAATGTTTTCAATGCGTTCGTCAAGACGGCCGTAAACATATAAAAAAGGAGGCGGATCCGGTATTTGTAGCAGCAAGGGCGGGTAATTTTTATCCGCCATGGTGATGATGTCATAACCTTTTTGAACTACCAGGTCGATCTCCTTTTTGACTGTCTCAGGCATTCTGTGGCCTTTGATCGACGATGCAAGACGCGCAGTCATGCCTTGGACTTCAAACAGATCCTCCAAGGATGCCTCAAAAACATGTTGGGGTGAGTGAAAGCGGTCTATCAGCCGTTTGAATAGATGGTTCCCGATTCCAGGAGCACTTTTGAGTTTAAACCATGGTAGTAAATGTTCCATAGGCAGCTACATGGTTAAAATCAGATCACCGTTAAAACGAAGAATGCTATAAGGTTAAAATCGTACCTTTATTATTTTTTCTTTCCGTGTACCTGCCGTGCAAGGAGAATAGGGCTTGCAACGTAGATTGATGAGTAGGTACCGATCAGGACACCCACAATCAATGCAAATGCAAAATCGTGGATGATTCCTCCTCCCAGGACAAACAGGGCTAAAACCACAACGAGGGTGGTCACAGATGTCAGGATGGTCCTGCTGAGCGTCTCATTTATACTTTTGTTAATAATGAAATCGAGAGGATTGCGGTGATGTTTTCTCAAATTTTCCCTGATTCTGTCAAAAACGATTATCGTATCATTTAGTGAGTACCCGATGATGGTGAGAAGCGCTGCGATAATCGGCAGGGTAAATTCCTTGTTAAAAATCGAAAATATACCGACAGTAATGGTGACGTCATGGATAAGGGCTACAATCGCACCCATGGCGTATTTCAAATCTAGAAACCAAAAAAGTAACAAGGTGACGATAAGTGCTGCGGCCATTAAAATTGGGACGCTGACATCAAAAATAGAGAGCAGATAAACGGCCCCCATAAGTGCTGCGGCCATGACCGCGCTTAACATCCACTTTAACTCAAAACGACCGGATATATAGATAGTAATGAAAAGCAGGGCATAAAACATGGCGAATAAGGCTTTTTCACGCAGGTCCTCACCCACTTGGGGCCCAACCATTTCCACTCGACGGATCTCCGCATCTTTGCCAACAGACGATTTCAAAGCATCTTGCACTTTGAGGGAAAATCCCTGTGAGGTTGCCGCTGATCTGTCGGTCCGGATAAGGTATTCATTCTCTTGCTGATCGCCGAAGAGTTGCACCGATGAAACTCCCATGTCTATGGCAGCCAGGCCCGATTTTATATCTTTGATATTTACCGGCTCGAGAAATTTCACCTGTATCAGCGTTCCGCCGGCAAAGTCGATGCCGTATCGGGGTCCTCCGTGTATAAAAAGAGATAGGATGCTGACAAGTATCATTGCTACGGATACCGTGAAAGCTATTTTACTATTACCGATAAAATCTATATTTATATCAGACTTTATTATTCGCATAGATTGGGTCCTCGTGATTTAGATGCTTAAGTGCTTGGTTTTGCGTATTATCAAAAAATAATCGAAGATAAGCCGTGACAGGATAAGGGCTGTAAACAGGCTGGAGATCACCCCCAGGCTCAGTGTGACGGCAAATCCTTTTACAGGGCCGGTTCCGAACTGGAATAGCACCAGCGCGGCAATAAGCGTTGTGACGTTGGCATCCAGGATGGTAAGCGTGGCCCTGGCGTAACCGGCATCGACGGCTGCCCGGGGTGTCTTGCCCAGGCTCATCTCTTCCCTGATACGCTCGAATATAAGAACATTGGCATCCACGGCCATACCGATGGTAAGGATAATGCCGGCGATACCCGGCAGTGTCAGCGTGGCCTGCAAAGCGGCCAGACCTCCGGCTATCAGAAGAATATTAAGTATCAGGGCAAAGTCTGCAATCAGTCCGGAGCCCTTATAATATATAACCATAAACATGATGACGAGGATACCGCCGACGCACATAGAGAAAAGACCTTTCCTGATGGAATCAGATCCAAGAGAAGGGCCGACGGTTCTTTCCTCAAGGATATTGACCGGGGCCGGAAGAGCTCCTGCCCGCAGGATTATGGCAAGATCGTGGGCTTCGTCTGTGGAGAAGCTGCCTGTAATCCGGGCCTGTCCCCCGGTGATTTTTTCCTGAATAACCGGAGCCGAATAAACGTTTTTATCCAGTACAATGGCGAGGCGTTTTTTTACATTTGCTTCTGTTATTCTGGCAAAGTCCCGGCCCCCTTTTTTGTCAAAAGTAATGGAAACATACGGTTCATTATACTGGGAGTCGATCTGAACTCTGGCATCGGTAAGATTTGCTCCGGTTAACTGGGTGTGCTTTTTTACCAGGTAGGGTATTTTGGTCTCACGATTGGTTTCGGTATCTTCTTTGGTCGCATAGAGAATTTCGCTGCCCGGCGGAACATTGCCTTGCAGGGCGGCGTTGAGATCATGGGTTTCATCCAGCAGTTTAAATTCTAAAAGGGCTGTTCTGCCGATAAGCTCCTTGGCCCTTTGAGTATCTTTGATTCCGGGAAGTTGTATTAGTATGCGATTTTCGCCCTGCAGGCGAATATCAGGTTCACTGACGCCAAACTGGTCAATCCGGTTTCTGATAGTTTCAAGAGCCTGTTCCGTTGCCAGTTTTTTGATTTGATCGCTCTCCTTTGCAGGAAGATCCATGATCACGGTAAAAATTTCGTCTTCAGTTAATTTCGAAAGAATGCGCAGAACCTCGAATTCCTTATCAAGCAGCTTTTCAAAATCGTCTACATTTTTTTGGTCTTGCAACCTGACCACTATCCGGCTGCCTTCAATCCGTTTTATACCGCTATGCCTGATGCGCTCTTTTTTCATGAGGCTGCGGAGTTCCTGGCTGATACGTTCCACAGTACTCTCCACGGCTTTTTCGGTATCGACTTCAAGCACCAGGTGCATGCCGCCCTGAAGATCCAGTCCCAGGTTGATCTTTTTGTGGGGCCACAAGGTCGGCTTTATGCTGGGGAGAACGTAGATAATTGCTGTGACTATAATCACGACAACGGCAACCAATCGCCACGAAATATTTTTCAATGATCCTTCCTTTTCTTTGCAGATGAAAGCCCCACAAAATTTGTTAAATAATCAAATGGTCAAACTTGATGAATTTGTAAAAACTGAACTCACCAGCTATTTAACAAATTAATTGGGGCTATTTTGATTTTTCCGAACCCTTTTTGCTGCTTTTTGATTTTTGGACCTGTGAAGAAGCGGACCCGACCAAAGTGGCAACATTGCCGCGGGCCAGCTTGACGCGGACCTTATCAGCGATCTCCAATGTCATCGTGGTTTCACCCACGGCAGTAACACGGCCATGGATGCCGCCGCTGGTAACAATACGGTCACCTTGTTTGACATTCGAGATCATTTCGCGGTGTTCTTTAGCCTTTTTCTGTTGGGGCCGGATAAGCAGAAAATAAAAAATAACGAACATCAGGATTAGAGGTATAAACGAGGAAAACCCCCCGGCCTGCTGCCCGCCTAGTGCTCCGCCCTGGCCCATTGCATACGCGATACTTGTCAAGATTAAACCTCCTTTAAAAGTGCCTTAAGTTTGAAGTGAGCTAAAGTGAACTAAAGTTAAGGTATTCTGTCAATTTTATATGAATAGATGGAGCGAAGCGACACCATAACTTTAGGCACTT
>JABMQM010000311.1 GCA_013203195.1 Desulfobacteraceae bacterium
AGGCTGCGCTGACTTCCGATATCAAGACCATCGAAACCGCGGCCCTGAAGCTGGCAGTTGATCCGCCGGTGCTGACGCTCCTTCTGCGATTGTCAATGCGACCTGCGCTTTTGGAAGTTGCTCGAGCCGCTCAGAATCTTTTGGACCTCAGCCAGTGGAACCATGGCCATTGTCCGGTGTGCGGGTCGGCACCCAAACTGGCTGATCTTTCCGGTGAGGGCGGCCAGCGGACACTACACTGCTCGCTGTGTGAAACCGCCTGGCCTTATGTACGCCTGCATTGTCCCTTTTGCGAAAATGATAACAGAGACGATCTGAGCTATCTGCGGGCCGAGAGTGAAGAGGGACTGCGCGTGGACCTTTGCAGCCGTTGCGGCCATTACCTTAAGACCATAGATTTGCGTGAACTGTCCGGTCCCATAATTGTCCCTCTGGACGATATGGCCACCTGGCACCTGGACCTGATCGCCCAGAAAAACCTGAAAGAGAATAAAGCCGACACGTCTCGGACAATCTAGCGCAGGTAGTATATATACCGTTTTAAAAAAGGATCGCGACGCTTTAAGAGCGCTTCGCTTGAGGGGAAAAAGTCTTTTTCTCGATACCCCTCAAGGCCGCCAGGCCGTTCCTCAAACAACGTGCTCCTCAAGCGCAGCACTCCGATGGCTAACGATATGCCTGTGGCGAAACATCACTACCTACCTGAAACAATTTCCCGCATGAAAAAGCGAACCCCATCTAAAATCCTTATTACCGGCGCATCGGGAATTATCGGGCGCAACATTATAGAGGACCTGTGTGAGTACTATTATATCTATGCCCTGGCAAGGCGTACCCAGCAGGAAGCCGGTGTTTTAGCGCATAAAAATGTTCAATGGATTCTGGTGGACATCACCAATGAATCCAGCCTCGCACATGTTATCGCAAACATCGCAAACGAGGGGGGCGCTGATTTTGTCATCCACTTGGCGGCCTATTATGATTTCGGCAACTTACAACATCCGGAATATGAGCGCACCAATGTGCAAGGTACCCGATCATTGCTGGAGCACTCGAAAACGTTGGGTATAAAACGGTTTATTTATTCCAGTTCGCTGGCGGGCTGCAGGTTTTCTTCCCGGGGAGAAAGCGTTAATGAACGCACCCCCTTGGATGCGGATTATCCCTATGCGGTCAGTAAAAGAAAAGGCGAAGAGTTGTTGAAGCAGTATTCCGAAAGCTTCCCCTGCTCATCCCTGCGGCTTGGAGCCGTATATACCGATTGGTGCGAATACGGACCGCTGTATATGTTTCTGAAAACCTGGCTTTCCTCTTCCTGGGATGCAAGCATTATAGGCGGCCAAGGGGAGTCGGCCATACCGTATGTGCATGTCAACTGTGTCTCCAGAGCGATCAACATTGTCCTTGATAAATCAGACCGGCTTCCCCGGTTTGACACCTATGTAGTCTCACCAGATGGCAGCACTTCCCACCAGGAACTCTATGACCTGGCCGTAAGGCTGTACTTTGGAGAAATCAGACATCCTGTTTTCATGCCCAAATGGTTGGCTAAAATTGGCGTCTACGTGCAATATTATTTGGGATGCTTAATCGGGAAAAAGCCTTTTGTACAGCCCTGGATGACCCAATATATTGACCTGAAGTTAAGCGCCGAAGCATCCTATACCCGCCAAGCTTTGGGATGGGAACCTCCGCAAAGACTTCACATCTTGCGCCGCCTGCTGTCTCTGATTGAGAACTTAAAAAGCTCCCCGCTTCAGTGGCATCAAATGAACATCGCCGCTTTGGAAAAAACACATTTAGATAGACCGAACCTGATCCTGGCCGAAATTATGCAGCACATGCAGAGAGAAATTTGCAGTCGAATACTGAGGCACCTGCTCTCCCCTGATCATACCGAACAGTTTAGATCTTATTATGAGCTTCAGGATCCCAACAAAGTAATGTGGTATATTGAGGTGGTTTATAATCTTTTAATCACATCCGTTCGCAATGGAGATCGGTACTCGCTGGTAAATTATGCCCGGTCTTTAGCCAATATAAGAAGTCAAGAGGGCTTTGAGGCTGCTGAAGTGTGTCAGGCGTTAAATGCCACCGGGGACTATATCAGCACAGCCCTTCTGGCACTTCCGGAAACCAAAGGTATGGAGTTGATAATCCACGACTGGATTACTCTGGCTATTCAACTGGCCGTAGATGAAGTAGAAGATTCATTTGAACGCATTACCCGGTTGAAAAAGGCAGAAGCAGGTGAGGAAGTCCCCGAAATTTGTGAATAAGACTCCGAATGTGAAAATCTTTTAGCAACAAAAATTTTGTTTGACAATCTATTGATTTCTCGACTATAAGACGGCGGGGTAATAACCCGACTATGCAGGTCGAGAAAGCAAATTAATGCTTGAAAATGAACGAGGATAACAAAATCATGGAGAAGGAAAGATCGTTGCTAATACGGGCCGGCATCTCAACTGTAGTTGTTTTTTTGTTAATTTATACGGTGGGCGTTTTAAAGGTTGAAGCGCTTTCAAATCCTTCCGGACAATTTGCATCTTACCTGGCCAGACCCGATGTTATTACCATCGATACTTTGGCAGCATTCGGCAAACTTGAAAGGCCCCCGGTTCTGTTTTTGCACGACCAACATACCGACGCTCTAAAAGAGCAAAATAAAGACTGCACGACCTGCCATCTATCTGAAAACGAACGCCTGTCTCCCAAACTAAAGCGGCTTGAGGATACCGACAGCAAAGCGGTGATGGATATTTACCATAACAACTGCATCACATGCCATGCGGATATGCTTGCTGCAGGCGCAAAGGCCGGTCCTATTGTCTGTGCCGGCTGCCACCGGGAAAAGCCGTTGATCATGTCTTCCAGGGCGCCCATGGGTTTAGATAAATCGCTTCATTATCGCCATTCCGCGGCCCACGAAAACAAGTGTGAGCGCTGCCACCACCAATATGACCGGGAGAACAAACAGCTAATTTATGCCAAAGACAAAGAGGGTACCTGCCGTTACTGCCACAAGCAAAAGACCGAAGTGTTGGAGTCGGAAAAGCGGATTTCCATGCGGCTGGCATCTCATTTGGCCTGTGTCGATTGTCACCGCAAGAACCTGGCAAAGGAGATGGCTGCCGGACCGGTCAGGTGCAGCGGTTGCCATGATCTTGAACAGCAAAGTAAAATCGAGAAAGTCGATCAGGTTCCCAGAATGAAGCGCAACCAGCCGGATGTTGTCTTGATTAAAACCAATGACAAGGAAGGGCTTAATACCCGGATGTATCGTGTTTCCTTCAACCATCAGTCCCACGAAGTCTATAACGATACCTGTCGGGCATGCCATCATGCTGATCTGAAATCATGCGCCGACTGTCATACTTTGGCCGGTTCAAAAGAAGGGAAGTTCGTCAGGCTGGAACAGGCTATGCATCAATTGGGAACAACGCAGAGCTGTCAGGGTTGCCATGAGAATAAGCAGCGCCAACAGAAT
>JABMQM010000312.1 GCA_013203195.1 Desulfobacteraceae bacterium
AATCACGCCTTGAGTTCCTTGATAATGAACTTAGGTTACACTGCTTTTGAACATGAAAAAACTTTAAAAATAATCACGAAAACACGAAAGTACGAAATTGTATTATTTCCTTCTTTTTTCGTGTTTTTGTACTTTCGTGCTTTCGTGGTTAAATAATATTTTTGGTTTCCTTCTTCAGCTTCAAGAAGGCGGGATTTCCGTTACATGTCGATCGGCTTGTCCGGTTTAGAATGTGAACTTTACGATTTTAATACCTTGGAAAATGAGTTCAAGACGTATTCGATATCGTCTGATGTTACGTGATAATTGGTAACGGCTCTCATTTGGTTCGGGCCGGTGGGTGATAATAGTACCCCTTCGTTTTTGAGACGCTGTTCCAGGAGTTGGGGTGTCATGTCGCCGCGTGTAATTTCAAAATATAAAATGTTGGTGCGAACAAGCTCTGCATTGACGGATACCCCCTGGATATTGGCCAGTCCTTCTGCCAGCTTTGCGGCGTTGGCATGGTCATCTGCAAGGCGTTCTGTCATCTCGGTGAGTGCCACGACGCCTGCTGCGGCCAGGATGCCGGCCTGCCGCATTCCGCCGCCAAGCACCTTGCGGGCTCGCCGCGCTTGGGCGATGAATTCGCGCGCGCCGCACACTATCGATCCGGCCGGTGCCCCCAAACCTTTGCTGAGGCAAATACTTACTGAATCAGCTTCAGCAGCCAGCTGCTTCGCCTCAACATCCAGGGCAACAGCGGCATTGAAAAGCCTGGCTCCGTCCACGTGCAGTTTCAAATCGTAACGGCGGACAATTTCGCCTACCGCATGCATGTAATCCGGGTCAAGGGGGCTGCCGTGACAGCGGTTATGGGTGTTTTCCAGGATGATCAGGCGTGTTCTGGGGAAATGAATATTATCCGGACGCACGGCGGCTTCAATGTCATCAAGGGACAGTTTGCCGTCGATCTGATTGGGCACGGTCCGGGGGTGAATGCCGCCCAGAGCGGCGGACCCACCCTGCTCGTAAAAAAAAATGTGGGACTGGTCTCCCAGAATAACTTCGTCACCCCGGTTGCAGTGTGTCAGCTGGCAGACGATATTTGCCATGGTGCCGCTTGCCACGAATAATGCCGCCGATTTTCCTAAACGCTCAGCAGCCATCTCTTCCAAGCGGTTTACGGTGGGATCTTCACCAAATACATCATCGCCGACCTGGGCTGTGGAAATGGCCTGCCGCATGGCCGCAGTCGGTTTTGTGACAGTGTCGGATCGAAGGTCAACATTACGCATTAGCACCTCCTTACAGATAGGGCGTATACAATGTTCGAACGTTTTAAGTATTAAGTATTTGCAAATAATCGAAAAACAATAACCTAAAACCTAACACTTAAAACCTAAAACGTGATGAATTCTACTTTTTACGAATTCATCAATAATAAATAACTGAAATCCTGATGTCCTGCAAGAGCTAAAGCCTTTAAAAAGGTAAATTAAAGGTGTTTTCTTGGTGAGTTTCAATTGGATACCCATCGTGTCTATTTTGGATTCATAGATGGAGACGACTTAAGTTTTTGATAGCTAAGGCCGATATATATAGTTAGACACTAGTTAGCTAAGGGCAAACCACTCGAAAGTGTGGGACGCAAAACCGCTGGCCTGGATCCGGAAGTGAGAGGATTTGGTAGCAGGGTTGCCTAACTGATTAAGATCATTTCTTTTATGTCTTTAGGAAATCCTGCCCGAAAACCATCTTCTATTGGCATCTTCAAATCCAGGAAACGGATGCGAATCAATCGGAACATATTTATTAGAATCGCTATAACAATAGAGGAGGACAAACCATGATTTTTTCAGTCAACAGTTCGTTGACAGCTATAAAAGCCTATGGAGTAAAGATGGGGGTGCATGCCGATAACGTTGCCAATGCCCAAACAGAAGAATACAAAAAAAGCAGAGCCGTATTCAAAGAAGGACTCAGAAATGATGTACAGGTGGAAATCGAGCAGGTGGATACTCCCGGCCCCACTGTCGCTGAAATAACAGACGGCGAAAGAAAGGAACGGGAATTGTCCAATGTCGAGTTGGCTGAAGAGCTGCCGCAAACCATACTGACACAAAGAGGTTTGGAGGTGAATCTAACAACACTCAAGGCTCTGGATGAAATGCTTGGGAGTGTCATCGATATCGTTGAATGATTATAAAATCATCCTTCCTGCTCTTCGACTTGAGCGGCGAAGGTCATAAAATCATCGGCAAACCGGTCCTGAATTTTTTCTTCCTGGCCGAACTCTGAAACTTCGATTGCCACGTTTTTACCGACTCCATAATCAACGTCCCATCCCTTTTCTTTCAAAAGTTCAATCACTTTTTCAGCTTGCTCTTTGGTTGCACCGCTGCCTAAATTTTGTTCGGCGATAAAAAATTTCATCTTTGAGTCCTTTCATTTAATAACTGGATTAGCCCGGATGAGAAATTCGGGTTAGGTGTGTTTTGCTCAAGCTTTCAATGGATCCGGAGTTTCGCCTTCAAGATCACATTCATTTTCTTTGAGATCATCTTTCAGAAAATCGTAAAAATTGCCCGTATAACCGCACTGGATAATATCCCTGATTTTATTTATAAGATACTCTCTGGTAGCGGCTTCCCCGTCAGTTCTTAAACGAAACGCAATCAGCCGCTGCAGTTTTTTATCATTTTTATCCCGATCCGGGACCATCTGCATTATTTTTAAAAAAATAGTTTGATAAGGGCCTTCAAATTTTTCGATGGCGATAACTTTTTCAGGCATGATTGTACTCCTTCATTAGTTTCCATCCATAAATGGCTATTTTTC
>JABMQM010000313.1 GCA_013203195.1 Desulfobacteraceae bacterium
GTGAAAAGGTAAAGGTACTTTCAATTGCAGCGCTGGTCGGTGAGGCGATTATCCGCAGCCATAGGGGAGATTCGGTAACCTCTCTTTTCGTGTAAAAAACATACAGTTTTTACTAGTGTTTAAGGAGGAAGCGTATTTGGATTTTATAGAACTCAAAACCAATATCAGAACACAAGTCGGCAACGGTCCGGCTAGAGCCTTACGGCGTGAAGGAATGATACCGGCTGTACTTTACGGCCCGGGTACGGAACCTGTATTGCTTGCGGTTGCCGTCAATGACCTGGAACAGGTTCTGAAAAAAAGCAAGGCCGCTCAGGTTCTGCTGAACGTTCTTATTCAAAATGGCGAAACATCCACAAAGTCTGCCATGATTAAGGAACTGCAAACCCATCCGGTTTCAAGAAATTTTATACATGTCGACTTATATGAAATCGCCCTGGATCGCAAGATAACGGTTAAAATCCCTATTGCCATTAAAGGCATACCAATAGGTGTGGAAAACGGGGGCATGTTGCAGATTGTTAGAAGAGAACTGGAGGTATCGTGCCTGCCCTTCGCAATCCCTGAAGTGATTGATATCGATGTTACCGACCTTGACATCGGCGATTCGATCCATGCCGGCGATATCTCAATTGGAGGGGATGTTGAATTAATGGATGACGACCATTTTACGGTTGTTACCGTACTCAGTCCGAAGGTTGAGGAAGTAGAGGTCGAGGAATTGGAAGATGAAGAGGAAGCTGAAGAGCCGGGCGCGGAAGATGAGGCCGCCAAGGCACCTGATGCCGGCGATGCAGAATAGTCTTTTTCTTTTCTGAACCTGTCTTGATGATCTCGTAAAAAGTCACGGGTTCAACTATTGATTGTTTGAAACATGCAACCAAAAAGAGTTCGCCTGGTCGTAGGATTGGGAAATCCGGGTGATACATACAGGCAAACCCGTCATAATGCCGGATTCATGGTTTTGGATGAGGTTGCCGATTTTTGTGCGGTTGTTCTTAAAAAAAGCAGTTCTTTTCCAAATTTGTTTTATGGACGTGGCGCTATAGAGGGCACAGACACTATCCTTGTTAAACCGCTGGCTTTTATGAATCTCAGTGGGCCGCCGGTACAAAAAATAGCAAATTATTACAAGATATTATGCGAGGATGTGTTGGTGGTCCATGATGACATAGACCTTGCGTTTGGAAGATTGAAAATAAAAGAGAAAGGAGGCGATGGGGGACATAAAGGCGTAAGATCGTTAAGGCAAGCCTTGGGCGGCGGTGAGTTTGTACGCCTGCGCATTGGTGTAGGGGGTGCTGAAGATGAGATCAGCGTCACAGATCATGTTCTGGGCCGATTTAATCCGCAAGAAAAAAAGGTGCTGGAGCAGATCATTACCAAGGCCCGCGAGGCGGTCGTGACGATCTTATGTAAAGGTACAAAGGAAGGCATGAACAGATTCAATGACAAGAGAATTCTAATTGACAGCTAAGTTTTCATATGGAGGAAAGAATGGAAGTTGTAATGAATAATATACCGTTGATTTGCACGCTGGTCGGTGTTGTAGGGGTACTTTTTGCGATTATTCTGGCAGGAATAGTCAAAAGCGCGCCGGCCGGAAACGAAAAGATGCAAGAGATTGCCACCGCTATTCAAGAGGGCGCGATCGCCTATCTTAACCGCCAGCTCAAAAGTATGGGTATTACCGGAATCATAATTTTTATCATCGTCTTTGCCGCCTTGGGTGCCAAGGCCGCCGTTGGATTTATGATCGGTGCCGTGGCATCATTTGCGGCAGGGTATATCGGCATGCGGGTATCGGTTATCGCCAATGTAAGAACAGCAGAAGCTGCCAGAGACGGAATGGCGGCCGGCCTGAACATGGCCTTTAAGGGCGGTGCGGTTACAGGAATGATGGTGGCCGGTCTGGCATTGACATCCGTGGCCGGGTACTATACCGCCACCCATGACGTGATTGCCCTGGTGGCCCTCGGATTCGGCGGCAGTCTGATTTCGATTTTCGCACGCCTCGGCGGCGGTATCTTTACCAAGGGCGCTGATGTGGGTGCCGACCTGGTGGGTAAGGTCGAGGCCGGTATTCCTGAAGACGATCCCCGCAACCCGGCGACGATTGCCGACAATGTGGGCGACAATGTAGGCGACTGTGCCGGAATGGCGGCCGACCTTTTTGAGACCTATGCGGTTACGGCCGTGGCGGCCATGCTTATCGGTTCTCTTCTCTGGCCCAAAATCCCCATGGCAGTAGAATTCCCGCTGGTGTTGGGCGCGATTTCAATCATCGCTTCCATCATTGCCATTTTCTTTGTGAGACTCGGCCGGAGCCAATACATCATGGGTGCTCTGTACAAGGGCATGTTCGGCGCTGCCATCATAGCGGGCGTTGCATTTTACTTTGCCTGTACCAAGTTCATGGGCGAATTGGGTACTATTTCCGCCATGAACATTTACTACTGTACGCTGGTAGGGCTTGTTCTTACGGTTGTGATTGTTATTATTACCGAATACTACACCGGCATTTACGGGCCGGTTAAAGCCATTGCAGAGGCCTCTACCACCGGCCACGGCACCAATATCATCGCCGGTCTGGCCGTCAGCATGCAGGCTACGGCCCTGCCGGTTCTGGCCATCTGTTTGGCGATTTTTCTGTCCCACAAATTCGGAGGCCTTTACGGTATTGCCATGGCAGCCATGTCCATGCTTTCCATGACCGGCATGGTGATTGCTATCGATGCTTACGGACCGATTACCGACAATGCCGGCGGAATTGCCGAAATGGCCGGCATGGACGAGAGTGTTCGGGCCGTCACCGACCCGCTGGACGCGGTCGGCAATACAACCAAAGCGGTTACCAAGGGGTATGCCATCGGTTCGGCCGGTCTGGCGGCCCTGGTGCTGTTTGCAGCCTATGTGTTTGAATTTACCCTCCACGGCAAAGGGGCTGCAATAAGATTCGACCTGTCCGATGTAAACGTTATCATCGGTCTTTTTATCGGCGGGCTTTTACCGTACCTGTTTGCTTCGATTGCCATGAAAGCGGTCGGCAATGCCGGTGCTGCGGTGGTTGATGAGGTTCGCCGCCAGTTCCGCGAGATCCCGGGTATTATGGAAGGCACGGCCAAACCCGATTATGCGGCTTGCGTTGACATTGTCACCAAGTTTGCTTTAAGCGAAATGATGATTCCGGCACTGCTGCCGGTGGTGGCACCGCTTGTTGTCGGTTTCTTGCTGGGCAAGGTTGCTCTGGGCGGTCTGCTCATCGGTAGTATCGTCACCGGTGTATTTCTGGCCATATCCATGACTACCGGTGGGGCGGCCTGGGACAACGCCAAGAAATACATTGAAGACGGCCACCTGGGCGGCAAGGGCAGTGATGCCCATAAAGCTGCCGTTACCGGTGACACCGTCGGCGATCCTTACAAGGATACCGCAGGTCCTGCCATTAACCCCATGATCAAGATATTGAATGTCGTTGCTTTGCTGATGGTTCCATTTCTGTTGTAGATTACGGCATTTTGATTAGTAGCGTTTAAATTGAAAAAGGATTGGCGCTGTGACGCGCCAATCCTTTTTTATTGATTGTTGTTTGAATGTATGTTATAAAACACTTAAGTTTTTCTTAAAATTATATAAGTTGGTGTAAAAATGGACAAGAATAAAGTCAAGGAAGCGCCGAAACCGACCAACCAAAAGGTGAGGGTATTTAAGGTGGGTGATCTTGCCGTATACCCTGCGCACGGTGTTGGCCGGATTAATTCTATTGAAGCCAAGATTGTCAACGGCGAAACTCATGACTTTTATATGATGAAAATAATTGAAAACGACATGACCATTATGATTCCCACCTGGAACGTGGATCAGGTGGGGTTAAGGGATATCATAGACGAAAAAGAGGTCCCCAAAGTATACGAAGTCATGAAACAGCGGCGTGAGTCCCCTGCCGAAACCCAGACCTGGAATCGCCGTTATCGAGAATACATGGACAAGATCAAGACCGGTTCACTTTATGATGTTGCCGAGGTGTTCAGGGATCTTTCCCTTTTAAAATTAACAAAAGATCTCTCTTTCGGTGAACGTAAACTTTTCGATACGGCTCAGCTTCTGCTGGTAATGGAACTTTCCACCGCTAAAAATACTGATGAACAGACAATTATTTCAGAGATCGAGCTCCTGTTCGCAATTGAAGAAGACCCAGACAGCGAGAAATCCGAAAACTCCAAAAATAGCGATAATTCTGACAAATAACCCTCCCCGACACAAGCATGCCCAATGCAAGTGCCTTTACATTTCTTGTTGATGAGCCCGACTCAGGCCGGCGCCTTGATCTGTTTGTTGCCTCCCGCATTGCTGCTTGCAGCCGTGCTGTTGCCGCCGATCTGATACGCCGTGGAGCCATAAGGGTGCAGGGATCTGAAAAAAAACCCGGCTATAGGGTCAGACCAAGGGATGAAATTAGTGGACACATACCGTCTCCTAGGCCGGTGGAGCTGGTACCTGAACCAATCAAGATCGACATTCTATACGAAGACAAGCATCTTATCGTGGTGAACAAGCAGCCGGGTCTTGTCGTCCATCCTGGTCCGGGGCATTCGACCGGCACTTTAGTTCATGGACTTTTGTATCACTGTCCTGACCTTGAAGGGATTGGCGGCGAGCTTAGGCCGGGGATTGTGCATAGACTCGATAAGGACACCTCCGGAACTCTGGTTGTTGCCAAAAACGCTGTTGCCCTTCAGCACCTGGCCGGGCAATTCAAGTCAAGAAAGATTAAAAAGGACTACCTGGCGCTTGTGTATGGTGAGATACAGGCGGATTCAGGTACAATTTCGCTGCCCGTGGGGCGCCATCCAACCGACAGAAAGCGGATGTCGACCGCCAGCCGCAAAAGCCGCGGGGCTGAAACTACATGGCAGGTCAAAGAACGGTTTTGGGGTGCAACTATGATCGATCTCAATTTAAAGACCGGGCGTACTCACCAGATTCGGGTTCATTGCGCCGCCATCGGCCATCCGATTGTTGGTGATACCGTATACGGCGACCGCCGGACGCGGAAGACCATTGCAAAAGGTAACGACTTATCAGACATTTTCGGTGCTGTCACCAGACAGATGCTGCATGCCCGTCACCTGGAATTTGTCCATCCGGCTACGGAAACAACCGTGACCTTTGAAGCGCCTGTCCCGCAAGACATGCAAGCACTGATAAGTGCCTTGCGCCTGCAGAAACCGAGTTCGCCTAACCCGGACAATTTATAACTTAATTGATGATGGCGTCGTAAAAAGGTTCATATACCCCCGCCAAACCACGGCGGGATAAAAAGGCGAAGTATTTTTTCAGAAACGAGGCGATACATGTAGTATGCCGACTGTCTGAAAAAATACTCCAACGCAGTAGATGGGACTTTTTA
>JABMQM010000314.1 GCA_013203195.1 Desulfobacteraceae bacterium
AACCCGCTTTACCCGGATTTCTCATCAGTCAGAGCGGTGCAGGAGCAAGGCATTTCAGCCCGAAGACGTAGCACTTTACTTCGAGGGCTTAATAACGCAGTTCCTGTGCCACTCTGGCTGATGAGAGATTCGGGTTAGGCCGGATTGATCCTCATCAAACCTCGATAGACCGACCCTTCCCGGCCGTCAATGCTGAGATGGTCACCGGATTTAAACAGCACCTGGTCGAACGTGCAATTTTTCGCCGCTTCATTGCAGATAAGGTTTCCGCAACCGACCACACATGTTTTGCCAAGCCTGTGGGCCACAACAGCGGCATGGGAAGTTACTCCGCCCCTTGCCGTCAGAAGGCCGTCGGCTGCATATATTTCCCTGATATCATCGGGAACGGTATCCCCCCTGACAAGAATAAGGGACGTGTCAGGCTCCTCAGTCCTCCATTTATCGATTTCCTGCAAACTGAAAACGATGCGCCCGCTCATAGCCCCGCCGCTGACACCGATACCGTGCCCTAAAAGATTTTCTTTTGTTTTACCGTCAAGATCAAACGTAAAAACCTTCTTGCGCTCTCTCATGGACATGTCGCGGCCCTGAAGCAGATACAGATCTTTTTTGACAGGGCTCTCAAAGGTGAACTCTATCTCCTGCGGACTCCACCCTTTTTCATAAATCAGCTCTTGGGCCCATGCTTTCATGGTCATATAAATTTCAGGGAAATGGGTTTCAAGGATTATCTCCGTGTCCCTCATTTCGACTTCTTGCTGCATGACTGAAATCGGCAGCGTCTTAACCAGCCCTGAAACCACATCTTCACCTTGATTTTCAAGGGTAAAATCACCCCACAGCTTCAAAATATCTCCGGCCCACCTGGGGTTATGGGTAAAGAACACACCGGTGCCGGACTGTTGTGAAATATTGCCAAAGACCATCTCCTGCACTGTCACAGCAGTGCCCCAGTCATCGGATATGCCCATAATGCTTCTGTAGGTTTTTGCTTTGGATGACTGCCAGGACTCAAAAACTTTTTTGATGGCTGTAAGGAGCTGATCGAAAGGATTTTCGATAATTTCAATCCCCTCATCCTTTATCCTGGCCTTATAGCTCAATGCCACCTGTTGCATCTGCCGGCCGCTAAACCCTTTTTTAAATGGAATGCCCGCTTGCTGCTTGAATTCGCTGATGATGGCATCAAAAACATCCCTTTCAAGACCGAATGACATGCCGTAACCCTGCAAAAAGCGCCGATAACTGTCCCAGGCAAACCAGGTGTTGCCGGTACGGGCAGCGATACCGGCGGCGATCTCTTCGTTGATGCCTACATTGAGAAAGGTATCCATCATTCCCGGTTGTGAAATGGCGGACCCGCTTCTGACGGAAAATAGCATCGGATTTTTAGGATTTCCAAAATCTTTGCCGGCAAGCTTTTCCAGCCTTGCAATGTGACGAGCGATCTGCTCCTTGAAATTTTGCTCGGCCGGCGGGTAACTGTCAATAATCTCTCTGTAGCGGAAAGCTTCGGTAGTTATAA
This sequence comes from Desulfobacteraceae bacterium, assembly GCA_013203195.1. Classification (GTDB taxonomy): domain Bacteria; phylum Desulfobacterota; class Desulfobacteria; order Desulfobacterales; family UBA11574; genus Desulfatibia_A. The sequence continues at coordinate 1,529 of JABMQM010000314.1, forward strand.
TAAAGCCCGGCGGTACGGGTAAGCCGTAACTTTTCAGTTTGATCATGTTGTGCCCCTTGCTGCCCAAATGAATGATGTCGGCAACCCATGCACCGGGGTGGTCCAGGGACGTCATTATGCGCTGGGGGTCATAATTTAACAGCAACTGGAGTTTGTTGCCGGGAAGCTTGTCGGCCTGGTGAAAAAGGGTTTGCAGTATGCGGCTTAAAAACCGGTCCAGCTGCTGCAGGCCTAATGACAGAGCGATGCGCTCTCTGAAAAAAATCTCCGTGACCCTGTGCATCAGCTTTTCGTGATCGAATGAGCCGCCCTGGGGAAGATATTTCGGCAGAATCTGATCGACCTCTATCTGGGATAGAATGCGGGTTAAGTTCTCTGCGTGAATATTGTGAAAGTGGTCATTGATGATATTTTTTACGGCCCGGACAAAACCTTTGAATATATCGAGATACTGGGTAAAGCTGAAGCCCTTGAGTTCTAATGAATGACCTAAAAGTTCCAGTTGGCGCTCTATCTCAACCATTGATATACCATCTAATTTCAGAGCCTTGTCAAACAACTGCAGCCGGTGGTAGATCTGAAAAAAAGTCGCTTTTGTTATCAGGCTCAGATCGATATCTTCGACAAGTTCCTCCAAAAGAACATTGACCATAGATTCGATTCTAAACGTAAGTCCCAGGGCATCAAATTTCATTTCGTGGTAACTTCCATACATGGAAGGTATATCCACGGTAAAATGTCTTTTTTGATAAATGTCTTCCTTGATTTCGTATGATCGGTCAGACAGGATTAAATCTTTTAACTGTTCCAGGTAATCGAGCAGCCCGTAAAGCTTTTTCTTTAGATCGGGTTCGGCCAGGGCAGCTTGCAAGCGGTCCAGATCGGGAAAGGCTTCGGCCTGGAGCGGGGCAATGTACTTGTCAAACTCGACAAAATCGAAATAGTATTTCTGATACAAAAGTTTGTAAAAAGATATCGCCAGACAAACCCTTTCCAGGTCTATTTCCGATACACCTGAAATACCTTCCAAAAGGTGCTTGACCTGCTCTTCTTTGATGGTAATAAGGTCTTGCGGCAAAGAGAGTCCCTGGGTGTTTAAAAATGACATGGCCCTGTGAACACCATCGATGTAAGGCCCCTTGGCATCGATTTGGACAAAGATATTGGGAGGAATAAAAGGCTCGATCAGGCCTTTGTCCCCGGTTTTCCAGAAATCGAGAGTTGCCTCCATAAAATCGATGATCAGATTGCTGCTTTCAACGTGACTCTGTTTTCGTAAAAAATGGAT
>JABMQM010000315.1 GCA_013203195.1 Desulfobacteraceae bacterium
AGTAACATCGGTCCGCGCGGTCCAGCAGTCATTACGTTCTGGTTATCAGCTACCGGAGCGCCGGCATTGTTGGTCAGTTTTTTTTTCTGTGCCATCGATTTTCTCCTTTCTGTTGGGGTTGATTGGAAATTTTCCTCTTGTTAAATGATTTCGATTAAAGTGTGTTACGGTTAAATTTTATCTTAAATTCGAACGGAGAATTGGAACAAAATCAGCAACGATAGAATACGGAAAGTCCAAAAAAAGAATCAGAACTTCCGAAGATATTGGATCAAGAATTTCGATTGCAATACGGTTAGCAGATGGCTGATATAAATTTCGAAAGCAGCACCTTTTGCCTTATCGCTCCTATATCAAACCAGCCAAACCAAATCAATCGTTTTTGATTTTGGATCAACCCCGGCAACGAATAATATTATATCCTACATGATAATCATTTGCAATTATAAGGCAAAAAATTTTTGCCTTATGAATTGTTCGTGCAATCCCGGCAGATACCAAAAAAATCCAACCTGTGTGTCAGGATTTTGAAGCCGGTTTCATCAGCAACTTCTTCTGTCATATCTTTTAAAGTAGCCAGGTCCGGATCTATTATCTTTTTACACCGGACACAAATGACATGGGGATGTGGATCCGGTTTGTTCCCGTCATAGCGGTTGCTTCCATCCGGGAATCCAAGCTCCAAAACCTCCCCCAAAGACTTGAGCAACAAGACATTGCGATACACCGTTGCCAAACTCATTGTCGGAAAATCATCCTGCAGATGTTCATAGATTTTTTCAACATTGGGGTGCCCTTTACTGCGGGATAAGATTTTCACAATAGCCAAGCGCTGGGGCGTGAGCTTATGATTGTTTTCCCGGAGATTCTTTACAATGGTATCAAATCTATTTTTTGGATCAGCCATAATAAGCTTAACATTAATCTAATTAATACACAGACCTAAATAAGAATAGTTATCATATAATAAACATTTACAAATAAATCAAGAGATTTTTCTTATTACGTTAAAAAAAACAAAGCAGACAACGTTAGGAACCCGAAAACCGGGGAGATGACCAGGGTTAAACCTAAGAAACTGCCAATTTTAAATACGGAAAAGAATTGAAAGAAAGCAGGGGAGGAAAGAGAGAGCTGATATCTATCTGCGAAAATTTTTGAAGACGCCATTTTTCGGTTAGGCTTCCTACCTGCCGTAGCAGAACACGGTGTTGCATTCCCCTGGATAGGGCTGGCGTCATTTCCTGGAGACCTGTTCCAGAGATAGTCAATTACATCCAGTTCGAAAAAACACCTTCGGTCCGATGATGTGCGACAATTATAATTCCCACCTGACGACAATCCCGGTTGACGGCTATCAGGTTTTAGGATATGAAATCCGCATGTTAATGGTATATCGCTTTTAGTTGAGATTTTAGCGTAATGCTCGGCAAACCGGGCGGACCGCCTGATATGATTATATTAAAATAAAGAAAGGCTGAAACATGATCCGAATCAACGAGAACTATCTCAAGCTGCAATCTTCTTATCTGTTTGTCGAGATCGCCAATCGTGTGTCTGTTTATCAGCAGGAGAATCCGGAAGCCAATATTATCCGGCTGGGTATCGGTGATGTAACCCGGGCGCTGCCGCCGGCCTGCACACAGGCCTTTTCCCAGGGTGTTAAAGAGATGGCTGTGGATGCAACTTTCCGGGGTTACGGTCCTGAGCAAGGGTACGATTTTTTAAGGGACAAGATCGCTGCCAACGACTATCAGGCCAGGGGAGCGGATGTCGATTCCGATGAAATATTTGTCAGCGACGGCTCCAAATGTGATTCGGCCAATATTCAGGAGCTTTTTGCCGGGGACATTCGTTTGGCGATCCCTGATCCGGTATATCCGGTGTATTTAGACACCAATGTTATGGCCGGTCGCACCGGAGAATTTGCCGACGGTCGATACGACAAAATTCTGTATATGGACAGCCTGCCTGAGAACGGATTTGTTCCGAACCTGCCCGCGCAACCAGTGGATCTGATTTATCTGTGTTTTCCCAACAACCCCACCGGTGCCTCTATTTCCGGGGATACGTTGAAGCTGTGGGTGGATTACGCCCGTGAAAACAAAGCCCTGATCCTTTATGATGCTGCTTATGAAGCCTTCATCCGTGACCAGAGCCTTCCTCGTTCTATTTTTGAAATTGAAGGTGCTCGTGAGGTGGCCATCGAGTTCAGAAGTTTTTCCAAAACCGCCGGTTTTACCGGCACCCGCTGTGCCTTTACCGTTGTTCCCAAAACTTGCATGGCCTACGACGGTAATGGTCAGAAACATTCGTTGCATGCCTTGTGGAACCGCCGGCATTCCACCAAATTCAATGGAGTCTCTTATCCGGTTCAGAGGGCGGCCGAGGCGGTTTACAGCCAAGAGGGCCAAGCCCAGGTTCAGGAACTTGTTGACTATTATTTGAACAATGCGGCCCTGATTCGCAAAGAGATGGCAGCGCTTGGTTTTGAGTTTGCAGGCGGCGAAAATTCACCTTATATCTGGGTGAACTGCATGCGCGATGCCTGGGGATTTTTTGATTTACTGCTGAAAAAAGCGGGCGTGGTTACAACTCCCGGGCCCGGCTTCGGCAAGTGCGGTGAGGGTTTTATCCGCATCAGCGCCTTCAACAGCTATGCAAATGTCGAAAAAGCCATGACGCGGATCAGAGAAGCTCTGGCTGGGTAGAAACCGGCGCAATAATAAATATACCACAAAGTGTCATTTTGCTTGACACTCTTTTACTACAGTGCTACGTTGTCGTATATATTCCTTTTTGGATTTTGCCATCCTCCAAAAAGGCCTCCTCCAAAAAATGCCCTTGGGCCTCACCCCTCCCGAGGGCATTTTATTTCTTGTTTTAAAAAATTGATAAATGCTTTACACAATGGAGACGCGCTGCGATGTTGATGTCTGGTCAGATAAAAACTGCGTTTAAGATTTAGACCCTGTATTGGCAAGGCCATTAGGGTCCCTGCCTGCAGTTCCTCTGCCACGGCAATCGTGGAAAGGATAGAAACCCCCACTTTACCTTTGATTCCCTGAATGATAGCCGCCGTGCTCCCCATTTCGGCGATAATGTTAAGCTCCTGGCCGCTGTATCCCTTTTCCATCAAGCTGAGTGTTATGGATCGTAAGGTTCCGGAGCCCTGTTCTCGTATGATAAAAGGTTCTTTGAACAACATTTGCAGACTTAGCCGTTTTCTCTTAGCTAACTTGTGATCGGCAGGTACAATCAGCCGCATTTCGTCGTTCAACAGTCTTTCCTGTACAATCCTTTTATCGGAAGATGCGGCTCCCACAAGACCGAATTCCAATACACCGGCAATGGTCTCTTCTATTATTTTTTCGGTATCCCCGATTATCAAGGAGACTGTGACTTCCGGATGTTTCTTAGTAAATGCACCAACAAGTCGAGGTAGAATATAGCTGCCCGGAATGGTGCTGCCGCCTATCACCAAGCGCCCTTTGATTTTTCCTTGGAATTCAGCCATTGCAGTTTCGGTTTCATCTCGCAAAGCGATTACTCTGCGGGCGTAGTCATAGAGGAGTTCTCCGGCTTTGGTGGGAACTGCTTCTTTGCCGAGACGATCTATAAGTTGACAGCCAAAATGAGTTTCCAGATCCTTGATGTGGCTGCTAATGGTGGGCTGGGACAGATGAACGGCCTTGCCGGCCCTTGAAAAACCTTTTAATTCAACAACTTTGCAGAAGATATTGAGTTGCCATAAATCCATATTTTAACCTCCATGGCGCTATGCGTTGAACATCTTCATTATCACAAATTTAATGTTAAAATGGTCAATGTCTTATATCAGCAATTTATGATTGTATCAAATTTAATTAACCTATTAGGCTCACCGGGGACTCTGCTTGCCCGTAAGCTTCCCATTGAATTACCGGGACAAGCCGGCAGATGTTACTGGGGCGAAAGATTCAAAAAGGCTTTTCAGGGGATATAATTGACTTAATAATATCAAATTTGTCTTGACAACTTAACCAATTTAGGGCAGTCTAAAAAACAGCGCAATAATGAAGGAGCCTATATGCTCAACCCCGAGTCACCGATTCCGTTGTATCGCCAACTGGCTGATATTCTCCTGGCTCAAGTACGGTCCGGAGAATATCCTCCCGGCGCTAGAATACCGTCTGAAAACAGCCTGGCATCCAGGTACGGCATCGGTAGGCCCACTGCCCGGCAGGCCACGGAAATGCTGGTTCGCAAACGTATTCTGGTTCGCAGGCGGGGTTCAGGCACCTTTGTGCGCCGACAACAAAAAGAGGTCGATCTTTTTTCCCTGGCAGGGACGATGTCTTCTTTTCAAAAAGAAGGGCTTGCGGTTACAAGGCGTATTTTGCAAAAGACCCGCTTGAAGACAATTGCAAACCATGGCGAAAATCCATTTGCCAACCAAAAGGCCTACGTTCTTTCCAGGCTCAGTCTGGTGGAGAAGTCGCCGGTACTGATCGAAGATATCTATCTGCATGCAGCACTTTTTGCAGGTATTGACCGCTTTGATCTTTCGGGACGATCACTGTCGCAAATTGTCGCTGAACACTATTTTATGCAGCCCAGCGGCGGAAAGCAAAACTTTAAAATCGGTTATTTATCAGGGAAGAGGGTATTGCAACTGGTCGTTTCAACCCAAACCCCCATCCTTATCGTTAAACGGTTTTTGAATTTTGCCCAATCTCAAAACGCCATATATTCGGAACTTTACTGTCGCACGGATCGTTTTGTTTTTTCTCAAAATATAGGAGGAGTAATCGATGCAGAATCGAGGCTACTATGATCAGTATGGAGGCGCTTTTCTTCCCGAGGTACTGATTGCAACTGTCGAAGAGCTGGTCGCAACGTTTGAAAAGGCCAAGCAGGACCCGTCTTTTTGGAAAGAATATGCGGATATTATGTCTGAGTATTCCTGCCGGCCGACGCCGGTTACCTTTGCGGAAAACCTTAGCAATTATTTCGGAGGCGGGCGTATTTTTGTCAAGCGGGAAGACCTGAACCATACCGGGGCCCATAAGGCCAACAATGTCATGGGGCAAGGGCTGTTGGTCAAGCGGATGGGTAAAACCCGCGTTATTGCCGAGACCGGAGCGGGTCAGCATGGGATGGCGACCGCCACCATGGCGGCCAAATTCGGATTCAAATGTACCATTTATATGGGGGAGGTCGATGTCCAGCGGCAGCGTCCCAATGTCTTTTGGATGGAACGGCTGGGCGCCGAGGTTGTACCGGTAAAGGAAGGAACTCGAATTTTAAAGGATGCAATTAATGAGGCCCTGCGCGACTGGGTAACCAATATGGATAATACCCATTATGTACTGGGAACGGCCTGCGGCCCACACCCCTTTCCGGAAATGGTCTCTTATTTTCAATCCATTATCGGCCAAGAGGCGCGCCGTCAAATGTTGGAAAGAGAAAAGAAGCTGCCGGACCGCATTTATGCCTGTGTGGGAGGGGGCTCCAATGCCCTGGGGATATTCAAGGCCTTTTTGGATGATCCGGTAGAGCTTGTGGGTGTCGAAGCGGCCGGCAGGGGGCTTGAAAGCGGAGAGCATGCTGTCCGCCTGGCCTCCCCGGATGCTAGTGTGGGCGTGGCCCAGGGGTATAAAACATATTTTTTGCAAGACGACGACGGGCAGATGAAAGAAACCCACAGTGTTGCCGCGGGATTGGATTATGTGGGGGTCTCACCGATTTTGGCACAATTCAAAGACAGCGGCCGTGTTCGCTTCGAGGCGGCAACCGATCAGGAGGTTGTCGATGCCTTGTCGCTTACGATTCAGAAAGAAGGACTGATCCCGGCGTTAGAGTCAGCGCATGCCTTTGCCCAGGCATTCAAGGAGGCGCCGAAGCTTTCCAAAACCGAAATTATTCTGATCAACCAGTCCGGGAGAGGCGACAAAGACATCTTTACGGTTGCCGATGCGTTCAACGATCCTACGTGGCAAGAATTTATCAAGAAAAAAGCGGAGGAATATAATGCTTGAGAAATATCTGAACAGTCGGCTCCAAGAAAAAGAGATCCTTTTAATGACCCATATCGTTCTGGGGTATCCGTCATTTGAAGATTCCTTTAAGATCATCGAGGCCATGGTCGCGGCCGGTGTTGATCTAATGGAACTGCAGATTCCTTTTTCCGAGCCGATTGCAGACGGCCCGGTGATCCTGCAAGCCAACCAGAAAGCCCTGGCAGATGGAGCAACCGTTCAAAAGTGTTTGGATTTTTCCCGCAAGATTGCCCAAACCTTTGATATTCCGTTTTTGTTTATGACTTATTACAACATTCTTTTTAAATACGGGGTTGAGCGGTTTGCAGCCGCTATGGCCGCCGACGGTATTAAGGGTGCCATTGTTCCGGATCTGCCGCCGGAAGAGGGCGGAGAGTATCTTGCGGCCATGCAAAAACATGATCTTGCTCCGATTTTCATTTTTTCTCCCACGACTCCGGATGAGCGCATGCAGTACCTTTCATCCTTTGGGCAGGGTTTTATCTACTGCGTGGCCCGCAAAGGGGTTACCGGTGTTGATACGGACTTTTCCCGGCAACTAGGGGAATATCTTGGGCGCTGCCGCCGGGCTACAAAGCTTCCCTTGGCACTCGGTTTTGGAGTCAAAGAAAAAGCGGATGTCGATTTTTTGAAAGGAAAAGCCGACATCGCCGTTATCGGATCACAGACCATTAGACTGGTGGACAATGAGGGTGTTGGTGCTGTGGGTGCGTTTATTAATAGTCTAAGATAAGGAGTTCAGAGTTCCCCGTTCAGCGTTCAAGGTTGTAAAGACTTTGGGGAATGTACTCTTATTAACACCTTTTTAAGCTGGAATGCAGGCATTTAAAAACATTAAACCCCGAACTTCTGAACCCTGAACCTTTGAACCCGATTTTAAGGTGTTATGGCGATTCGAATGATAGCAA
>JABMQM010000316.1 GCA_013203195.1 Desulfobacteraceae bacterium
CCGAGACATTCCAACACTATCATGAAAATGCGGTTCTTGCTGCCGCAACATTTTAATACCCTAATTGAGCGAAACGTTCAATTGGGTGTCCGTTGTCCTTTGCCCGTCGTCCGTTGCTAAGCAATAAGAAGCTAGATTATATTTGAAGAACCCTGCAGTCCGGCCTTGGCGGGACGGGGAATGCGCTCGCTGTTGCAGTTAACACATCCTGGTGGAGGTGCCTATGTTCAAACCACAAGCCTTTTTGATCTCTGTCGCAGCTCTGACCAGCATCTTCAGCTTCTTCTTCGGGGGTTATTACAAAGAGAGGGAAAGGCCTACTGGTTCTGGTTGACCATCGTGGCTTATGGTAAAGAGATCGTATCAAAGGATGAAAAGATAGATCTTTGTGCCGAACTGGAATCAAAGGATCGAACATTCCATCATTTCAGAGGCCTTCTCGGCATTCTTTTGTTTACTATTGCCATATCGTACCTGGTTTTTCAGTTCTATTCCTTTCATTACATTTTCATATCTGCACCCCTTTACGAGCTCGGTGCCTTTACGGACTATGTATGGTACAATACCATTATCGGATTTATCGTGATGATAAACTGCCTGGAGCTGCTTTACATCAGAGTTGCAGTCGAAAAAACCGAAGGATTTCCCTTTTTCAAAATCAGGCCGAGGGTTACCGGCAGAGACAGACTGTCAAAGGTATGGATGATAATGGGATGTTCCAAGCTTAAAACTCCTGAATACGCCATTACCAGGACCCCGCGAGAATTTTACGACAACCAGGAGTTTTATTCAAAAGAAAAAGATAGAATTTAACCCAACCTGGACAGCCCCGAAAACGGGGCCGGCCTGCTAACCTGTCTAAGGCCTGGACTATGATGATTAAACAGAAAGACAAACGAACCGAACTGCAATTGACCGTCCTTTTCTTATTCTTGTTTTTTGCCAAATACTTGTATGCCGGTGAAGAAAGCATCGATTCCATTTCCTGGGGTTTCCTGATTATCGGCCTGCTGGGTGGATTGGCCTTTTTCCTTTACGGAATAGAGAAAATGAGCGACGGCCTGAAAAAAGCAGCCGGCAACAAAATGCGATCGATCATAGCCGCTTTAACCCGCAACAGAATAATAGCGCTTTTGGTTGGTGCCTTCATTACCATGGTGATGCAATCGAGCAGCGCCACAACAGTTATGCTGGTCAGTTTCGTTCAAGCAGGATTGATGAGTTTCGCTCAAACCCTTGGAGTCATTCTGGGTGCCGATATCGGGACAACAATCACGGCCCAATTAATCGCCTTCAAACTTACCGATTATGCCCTATTGATGATCGCCGTCGGCTTTGGATTTAAGATGTTTGCTAAAACCGATAATACCAGGAATATTGGTGAAGCAATCCTCGGTTTCGGTATCCTATTTTGCGGGATGAAACTGATGAGCGATGTGATGAAACCACTGCGAACCTACCCGGGCTTTCTTGATGTTATGAAAGAACTGGAAAATCCGTTGTTGGGCCTGCTGGTCGGAACGGTATTCACATCCCTTATTCAGAGCAGCGCCGCATCAATAGGCGTGGTTATAGTCTTGGCACAGCAGGGTTTAATTACCCTGGAGGCCGGTATCCCGATCATTTTCGGCGCCAATATCGGTACCTGCATTACCGCCGGCCTGGCCTCCATCGGCACCTCCCGTGAGGCCAAACGTGTGGCCCTGGCCCATGTATTTTTTAAAATCTCCGGCGTGATGATCTTTATCTTCTGGATTCCCAGCTTTGCGGAGCTTATTCGAACCCTTGCCGGCAAATTCGGCTCGGACATCGCCCGTCAAATCGCCAATGCCCACACCATCTTCAACGTAAGCCTGGGTATAATTTTTATTCCATTTACAAATTTGTTTGCCGGTTTAATACAAAGGCTTCTTCCTGACAAAGAGGAAGAAGCAGGGATTAAATTTGAGACCTGGCATCTTGATGAAAGCACTATCTCTTCACCGGCGCTGGCCATCGACCTGGCCCGTGCGGAAATCTCTCTCATGGCCAGGACCCTCGGCCGCATGTTGCGGGCCATCATTATCCCATTTATGTCGGATGAAAAATTCATAAGAAAGGAAGGCTTAACCAGGGAAGAAATAGAGCTTTTAATAAAAGAAATACCTACCCGGGATGAATTTTTTCCTCAACACACACTGCTGGAGGGCATTGATATGCGCGAAGAAAAAATCGATTTTCTGGATGAGAAAGTTGGTGAGTATCTTGTTAAAATTATCCGGCAGGGTGTTTCAGAAGACCAGACAACTGAAGTTTATGGAATGATTTCAATCGCTAATGACATAGAGAGTATCGGCGATCTTATCCATAGAAACATGGTGCCGCTTATCGCCAAAAAGAAAGAGCTTGATATTGATTTTTCGAATGAAGGCAAAGAAGAATTGATGATTTATCATCAAAAGGTATGCCGGCAAATCGACCATCTGCGGGAAGCTTTTGCTGAAAGAGACCTGGAAAAGGCGCGCAACATTATGGCCCAAGAAAGAAAATACCTGGATCTGGAAGCACAATACCGCGTAAAGCATCTGGAAAGGATCCGCCATAATCGCAAGGAATCCATCAAAACCCATGAAGTGCACATGGAATTGATGGATCTTATGAAACAGATTATTGTTTATTCGTCCAATATTGCCAATACTTTCTTTCTAAAATGTCGGTCCGGCTGATACCCGACCCGACCCCTGCCCTTAGTTTTTCTCTTAATTTTCGACAACTTTTTGATCTTTTTTCCTTTCATACCAAAAAAGGACTTGAAAGCTTTTTGGCATTATGATACCCGTTCTCCTTGGTTTTTTACGCACACCTTTTTAACAACTTGATGTTGAAAGGAATATGTTAAATGACTCCACAAAAAGAACTGAAGCTGGCCTACAGTCTGGCTATTGCCCTGTTGATTGTGGGTGTGTTAAGCTTTGCCGCCTTTCCTGCCAAAACACCGGATGAACCCATACGGATTATGTACAAATCGGTTGCAGGCAAAGTCTTATTCGACCATAAGACGCATGCTGCCGATGCAGGCTATGCCCTTGCCTGCCAGGACTGCCACCATCATCCCGAAGAACCGGAAGATGAAAAAGAGGCACTTGTAGCCTGCGGCGTCTGTCACCAAATCCCGGCAGAAGGTGAAGCCTTCCCAAAATCCTGCATGGAATGCCATGAGGAAGAAGATATCGAAGATGAGGAATTCACGGCAAAAAGAGCTGATGCCTACCACGCTCAGTGCGAAGGGTGCCATCAGGAAAGCGAAATCGGCCCTGTAGAGGAAAGATGTAACTGGTGCCACGTCATGTAAGCCGCCGGCCGTCAATAATCGGCAACGTCTTTTCTTATGGCCTGTTACTTTAATAGAAAAAAGGTTAAACGATGATAAAACAATCATTTATCGGTTTGGCAAAACCCCGGATTGAATATGAAGTTCTCGATTCTGCACAACCGGAGCCCAACATAATTCCGGCGCCCAAAAAGGTAACGCTTTTTTTGGACAAATCCCGTGTTCGCAACGACTCCCTTCTAGTTGGCATCGGAGATGCAGTCAAAACCGGCCAAAAACTCTCTTATTCCGGAAATCCGGATGCTTATGTAATTGCGACAGTGACCGGCACTATCTCGTCGATTTCCGCATTTGCCGGTGACTACGGCAAGTCTTATACGGCCATATCGGTCGATGTTGATGACAACGAGGAGCTCGACGATCAGTTTGCAGAGCTTGCCGCCAACCCAACTCTCGATGTGGCCAAAAATTTTCTGTCCGGCATGCCGGGCAACCCGTCTTTCCAAGCCTTTTCAGAGGCTGCCGAATCGATTCATACCATAATAATCTGCGGCGTCGACAGCGATTTATTAATAACCACCAACCAGTATGCTGTAAAAACGCATATCAAGGCCATTAAAAGCGGAATCGGGATTTTAAAGCAAATAACCGGGGTGGACAATATCTTGATGGCCGTGCCCCAACATCTCATGCAGGATGCAACAGCCTGCGGAGCCCCGGTTGTGACCGTTGATTCTGAATATCCGGCAACACTCCCGCATCTTATGATGCAAAATTTATTAGGTCAGGTAGTCCCTGTAGGCCAAAACTGTGAAGATCTGGGTGTCTGCTTTTTGAGCGCCGAAGCGGTTGCATCCCTTGGCAAAGCCTTTGACAAGGGTCGCATTCCCGTTACCAAAACATTAACATTTGTTAATAAAAACGGCGACAAATCATTGATATCAGCCAAAATCGGGACGCCGATCAGCGACATTCTAAACACTTACGGCATCACGTTACATGAAAAAGACCGCCTGATTGTTGGCGGACCCATGACCGGCTCTGCAGCCTATTCGGCAGATTACCCGGTTCAGGCGGACACCGACGCCATTATTGTTCAAGACAGCCAAAACCTCGACCTGGTTTCAGATTATCCCTGTATAAACTGCGGTGATTGCGTCAGGATATGTCCGGCAAACGTTCCGATTAACATGCTGGTCCGCTTGCTTGAAGCCGGGCAGTATGAGGAGGCCGCAGACCAGTACGACCTGTATTCCTGCATCGA